>NZ_DASUBE010000012.1:0-6882 GCF_035763405.1 Edaphobacter sp. | reverse complement strand
GATTGACGAGGCCCGTACCCCGCTGATCATTTCCGGCGCCAGCGAAGAGTCAACGGACAAATACGCGCGCGTGGATCGCATTATTCCGAAGCTCGAGAAGGGCGAAGAACTCACGCCACAAGAAGCGCGCAAGCTGCTGGAATCGGGCAAACTCTCCGAAGTAAAAAGGGATATTGTGCTGCAGGAGCTCGCAGAAGTTGGCGACGATCCGCAAAGGACAATCCTCACCGGAGACTATGCCGTAGACGAAAAGCACCGCAATATCGCGGTCACGGACATCGGATGGGAAAAGATTGAGAAGCTGCTCGGGATCGGCAACATTGCCGATCCGGAAAACTGGGCGCTCAAACACCACGTCGAGACCGCGATCAAAGCGCACGCGCTCTATCACCGCGATGTTGAGTACGTGGTAAAGGACGGTGAAGTCATCATCGTCGACGAATTCACCGGGCGACTGATGCCGGGCCGCCGCTGGTCGGATGGATTGCACCAGGCGGTCGAAGCGAAAGAAGGCGTGAAGATCGAGCGTGAGAACCAGACGCTGGCCACGATCACCTTCCAGAACTACTTCCGCATGTACAACAAGCTGGCCGGCATGACCGGAACGGCAGAAACGGAAGCCGCCGAGTTCGGCAGCATCTATCGGCTCGACATCGTCGTCATCCCCACCAACCGCAAGATGCTCCGCATCGAAAACCCCGACGTCGTCTACCGCACCTCGAAGGAAAAGTACTACGCCGTTGCCGACGAAATCGCCACGCTCCACGCCAACAAGCAACCTGTACTCGTCGGCACCACCAGCATTGAAAAATCGGAGCTGCTCTCCGAAATCCTCAAGCGCAAGGGCGTCCGCCACGTCGTCCTCAACGCCAAGTTCCACGAGAAGGAAGCCGAGATCGTCGCGCAGGCAGGCCGCCTCGGCATGGTCACCATCGCCACCAACATGGCAGGTCGCGGCACCGACATCCTTCTCGGCGGCAACAGCGAGTTCATGGCCCGCCAGGAGCTGGTCAAAAAAGCGCAGGCGCGCGCCGTCTCCGCTGCCGAAGGCGCCATCTCGCCCGTCGCAGGTCCTGGCATGGTGCGCTTCTACTACTCCGGCCAGGAGTTCGAAACCTCGCAGGCCCAGTGGGACTCCACCATCGCCGCCCACGAAGCCGCCGCGAAAACGGAACACGATGCTGTCATCGAAGCCGGCGGCCTCCACATCCTCGGCACCGAGCGCCACGAGTCCCGCCGCGTCGACAACCAGCTTCGCGGACGCGCCGGACGTCAGGGCGATCCCGGCTCCTCGCGCTTCTTCCTCTCCCTCGAAGACGACCTCATGCGCATCTTCGCGCGCGAGTGGGTCTCCACCCTGCTCCAGCGCCTCGGCATGGAAGAGGGCGTCCCCATCGAAAGCAAGATGATCTCGAAACGCATCGAAGGCGCGCAAAAAGCCGTCGAAATGCAGAACTTCGAGTCGCGCAAACACGTCCTCGAGTACGACGACGTCATGAACAAGCAGCGCGAAGCCGTCTACAGCCTCCGCCGCCAGCTCATGGAAGGCGTCGATCAAAAACAGCTCATCACCGACGACTACCTCTCCACCATCCTCTCCAGCATCATCGACGAGAACGCCCCCGAAAAGGCCCACCCCGACGAGTGGAAGCTCGAAAAGCTCTTCAACGACATCTTCGACATCTCCGGCGTTCATCTCGAAAAAGAGATCAACACCTCCGAGATCAGCCGCCACGAGCTCGGCGAAGAGGTCTTCGAGAAGCTGCGCGCCCGCTACGAGATTAAAGAGCAGATCCTCGGCGCGCCCGCCATGCGCTACCACGAGCGCGTCGTCATGCTCAGCGTTCTCGACGGCCTCTGGAAAGACCATCTCCTCAACATGGACCACCTCAAGGAAGGCATCGGGCTGCGCGGCTACGCCCAGCAGGACCCGCTCGTCGCCTACAAGCGCGAGTCCTTCGACATGTTCGAGGACATGATGATGCGCTTCCAGGAAGACACCGTCCGCCATCTCTTCCGGATGCAGATCATCGGCCCCGACGGCCAGCCCATCGAGTCGGCCGAGCAGCTCGCCCACGCCCAGGCTCACTCACAGGCCCAGCGAGCCCTACAGGAGGCCGCGTCCGGCCACGCCAACTCCGGCTCCGTCGCCACGCAGGCCCCGCCCGTCTCCGACCGCGCCCCCTCCACCACCATCGACGCGCTCGAGCGCGAGTTCCACCGCAAAAAACAGCGCGAACTCGAACTCGCCCACGCCGCCAGCACCCACGCCGAACCCAAAGCCAACACCCCCCGCCGCGCCGGCGAAAAAGTCGGACGCAACGATGAGTGCCCCTGCGGCTCAGGCAAAAAATACAAAAAGTGCCACGGCGCAGAAGCATAAAGCTCCACGATTGCTTGCCATTCTGCCTCTTTTGTTTGTCATTCCCGAAGGGAACCTGCGTTCCATCCTGTCCCATTTGTTGTCATTCCCGAAGGGAATCTGCGTCTCGTTTTCCTTGTTGTCATTCCCGAAGGGAATCTGCGTTTCGCGGGTGCCCCATCCATCGCAGCTTCTTCGCGATAGGGGGAAATGAACACATCCCCCGCGCCACCCTTTGCATTTCCATTCCGCAGCGCAGCGGAGGAATCCGCTGTTATCGCGCTGCCGCCAAACACACGTCATCTCGACCGGAGCCGTCCCTGTTTGCCGCACCGCCAAACACACGTCATCTCGACCGAAGGCGGCGCTTTTGCCGCCGCAGCGGAGAGACCCCCGCATTTCTCCCACCTTGAAAGCCACCCCAACCCGCATTTTTCCACAACCCGCCCTTGACCGGCCTGTTATCCTTAAATCAAGAAAGAGCCCGGCCAGCCATGCCGGGCTTCCGCACTTAAGCCCAGACCGAAGTCCGAACCTAAGTCCAATGCTAGAAGGACTTTGCATACTTTAACGGGGGGAGGGGAGTCCTACGATGCCGAAACCGACACACAACAATATCACTCACCCCCGAGCCTCCAGGCACCGCCTTTGCATAGCCGCCGCAGCCATCTTTTCCACAGCCCTCCTCGCACCCGCCCACGCCCAGCTCCCCGCAGGCACCGCGGACGCCAGCGCCCAGCCAGTTCAGCAACCGCAAGACCCCCTCCGCGCTCAGGCCGCTGCCGCCCTCGACAAGCAGGACTACCCCACCGCCCTCAAACTCCTCACCACCCTCGCCGAAAAGAACCCGGCCGACGCCCACGTCCTCTACGACCTCGCCTCCACCCAGGACGCCCTCGACCAGCCCGCAGCCGAAGCCACCTACCGCCGCGCCATCGCCGACGACGCCTCCTTCTTCGACCCGCACCTCGCGCTCGGCCTCCTGCTCGCCCGCAACGGCAAGCTCGCCGAAGCTCGCGCCGAGTTCGCCACCGCCGTCACCCTCAAGACAGACAACCAGCCTCTCCAGGCCCGCGCCTACCGCGCCCTCGCCCAGCTCGACGCATCCACCCGCCCCGCCGACGCCAGCGCCGAACTGCTCAGCGCCCTCAAGCTCTCCCCCGAGACCCCCGACGACATCCTCCTCTCCGGCGAGATCGCCGAATCCTCACAAGACCTCCCTTCCGCCGAGGCCGCCTACCGCCGTCTCCTGGCCGCCAATCCGCAGAACGCCGCCGCCAACGCCGCCCTCGCCCACGTCCTCCTCCGCGAGCACAAGCCCGCCGACGCCGAGACCGCCCTCACCACCGCACTCAGCAAAAGCCCCGACGATCCCACCCTCAACGCCCAGCTCGCCAGCCTCTACGAGCAGCAGAACCAGCCCGAAAAGGCCCTCCCCATCGTCGAAAAGCTCCACGCAGCACACCCCACGGACTCGAATCTCACCCGCCTGCTCGCCCGCATCTACAGCCGCAACAACCAGTTCGACCGGGCCGAGCCGCTCTACGCGGCCCTCATCGCCGCCAACCCAGCTGACCCGACCCTCGTCACCGACCGCGCCGACGCCCTCATCCACCTCAAAAACTTCGCTGAAGCCGAAACCATCCTCAAGCGCGCCTTAGCCCAACCCACTGCCTATCCTTCGCAAGCCGACCTCGCCCTGGCCGCCAACCACCTCGCCTTCGCCGCCTCGGCCAACAACGACCCGACAGTCACATTGCAAGCCTTGGCGATTAGTGCTAAAGTGCAGCCAAAGTCGCCGTCGGAGATCTTTCTCGAAGCAACCGCGCGCGACAAACTCAAGCAGGTCAAGCAGGCATCAGACCTGTACAGGCAGTTCCTTTCCGTGGCTGGAGGCAAATTTCCCGACGAGGAATGGGAGGCCCGCCACCGCCTTCTCACCCTCGAGCACGCGCATTGAAACGCTCCTTCGAGGTGCGTTATGAGACCGACACTTCGCCTCTGTTCCTTCCTCCTCGCCCCAGCCCTGCTGCTGACCATCACCCCCGCCGTCTCCGCCGCCGTCGATGAACCCGTCCCCGACGCCCAGACCATCGCCCAGATGGAACTCCGCGCCCAGCAAGCCAACCCGCGCGACCAGTGCTTCCTCTACACCGAGCTGGTCCACACCATGACCAACGTCGCCATCAAGCAGATCGCCAGCGGCGACGACGACAAGGCCAGCACCACACTCCAGCAGATCAACCGCTACGCTCACCTCATCGAGACCAGCCTGCTCAAAAACACCAAGAAGCTGAAGAACGCCGAGATCCTGATGGACCGCACCACCGCCCACCTGACCGAGGCCCTGCACCTCACCTCCGGCGAGCAACGCAACAACGTCCAGGCCACGCTCAAGCAGCTCGACGGCGTACAGAACCAGCTCCTCAACCAGGTCTTCAGCCACTAGGTCTCCAGAGACCAGCCCTTGAGTACTAGGATGGTTGCTGGAACGAATTCACCGATGACTCGCGCACTCTGCCTCGCAGCCGCTCTTATCCTGCTCGTTCCCGCGCTCCACGCGCAGAACGACGACCACTCGCTCTCGAACGCCGAGATCGAGAAGCTGCGCGACACGGCATACTATCCCGACCAGCGCGTCGAACTCTTCATCAAGCTGCTCGACGAGCGCGCCAAAGCCATCGACGACCTCTACGCCCACCCGCGCAAGCCCGGCCGCGAGCAGGACACACACGACCTGCTCAATCAATTCAACTCCATCGTCAACGAACTCGAAGACAACCTCGACGACTACAGCACCCGCCACCGCGACGTTCGCAAATCATTACCCAAGCTCATCGAGGCGACCGAGCGATGGTCCACCGCCATCAAAACGCCGCCGGACAACGAAGTCTACAACGTCTCCCGCCGCCTCGCGCTTGAGTCCATCCGCGACGTCCACGACGACACCACAGACCTCATCGCCGAGCAGAAGACCTGGTTCGCCGCACATCCTCCGCCCAAAGAGGACAAGAACAACAACGGCGTCATCGACATCCCCCGCTGAACCGCCTCCGTCCCACCGTGCATACTGTTAACTCACGGAGGAAGCAGCATGACCCAGCGGCGCGACGGCATCCAGATGGACAGGCGGAAATTTCTGCTCACCGGAGCAGCCACAGGCGCGGCGCTCGGCCTCGGCACCGCCGCGGAAGCAGCGCCGGCACCGGCAGTCCCGTCGCAGCCCAACATCATCCTCTTTCTCTCCGACCAGTTCCGCTGGGACTTCCTCGGCGCGAACGGACTGAACGGCTCCACGCGCACGCCCAACCTGGACGCGCTCGCGGCCAACGGCAAAAATTTCACGCACGCCGTCACCAACCAGCCCGTCTGTGCGCCCTCGCGCTCCGTGCTGATGACCAGCCGCTACGCCACCGAGACCGGCGTCTGGCGCAACGGGCTGCCCATGACCCAATCGCTCCCGACGCTCGCCGGCGAGCTGCGCAAAGCAGGCTATACCTCGAACCTCATCGGCAAGTGGCACCTCTCGCCGCACACCGCAGCCGAAGGCGGCGGCCCCGGCGCTGTCCGTCCCGAATGGCGCGGAGGCTTCCTCGATCTCTGGGAGGGCGCCAACGAACTCGAACACACCTCGCACCCTTATTACGGCACCATCTACGACAACGACGGCAAGGAGATCACCTACAAGGACGAATACCGCGTCGATTTCATCACCGACCGCGCCGAGCGGTTCCTGCGCCAGAAGCAGGAGAAGCCGTTCTTCCTCTTCGTCTCGCAGCTTGAGCCGCACCAGCAGAACGATATGGGCAACAACATCATCGGCCCCAAAGGCTCCACCGAGCGATTCGCCAACTCGTATGTTCCGCACGATCTGCGCAATCTGCCCGGCAACTGGCAGCAGGAGCTGCCCGATTACTACGGCGCGGTCCAGAGCATCGACAACTCCGTCGGCCGCATCATGCGCGTGCTGGAGGAAGAGAGCCTCGCCGCCAACACCGTCTTCATCTTTATGAGCGACCACGGCTGCCACTTCGAGACGCGCAACGCCGAGTACAAACGCAGCGTCCACAATGCCTCGACGCGCGTCCCGCTGCTCTTCCACGGCCCAGGCTTCGAGAACGCGCAGCAGATTAGCCAGATGGTCGGCATCATCGACATCGCGCCTACGCTGCTGGAGATCGCCGGTGCTCCCATCCCATCGGGCATGAAGGGCAAGAGCCTGCTGCCGCTCATCCGCGATGCAAAAGCCCGCGCCGACTGGCCCAATCAGCAGTTAATCCAGATCAGCGAAGCCATGACCGGCCGCGCCATCCGCACTCCCGAGTGGACCTACTGCGTCGCCGAAATTACCGGCACGACCAACCAGCCCGCCGCGCCCATCTATCAGGAGTATCAAATGTACGACCAGCGCAATGATCCGGCGGAACAGACCAACCTCGCAGGCCGCAAAGAGTATCGCAAGCAGGCCAACGCGCTGCGCGAGGACCTGCTCAAACTACTCGCCAACGCAGGCGAAGCCG
>NZ_DASUBE010000011.1:0-34785 GCF_035763405.1 Edaphobacter sp. | reverse complement strand
CTGGAGCGCCACTACTCAGTACCGGAGGTTGCGGAACTGTGGGGTGTCAGCGAGAAAACGGTGCGGCGATTGTTCGATGGAGAAGACGGCGTTCTGCGTTGGGGAAACGGTGAAACGCTCCGCAAACGCGGATATCAAAATCTTCGGATCCCCCAAAGCGTTTTGATCCGGGTGCATCATCGACGGGAAACGGCGTGAGAACCCATCAGGCTTGAAAGGCCAGGACCTTCGCTTTGGGCGGCTTCGAACCTTTCGGTGGAACCGCTCCCAACGTGGACCACGCATTCCGAACACTGGCTGCCAACTGGTCCTGACGCGCCTTGACCCACGGAGAATAATGCTTCTCCGTGATCTTCACGCTGGAGTGACCCAGCAGCATAGAAACCTGATCGATTGGAACTCCAGCAAGAAGCATCTCGACTGCGAACGTGTCTCGCAGCATGTGAGGGAAGCAGCGCTTCGCAGAGCCGTCCGGCTTCTCCAATCCGGCGAGTTTGAATAGACGGCGGAAGCTGCGTTGCCAGTCGGCAACAGCGCTCTTCGGCAGACCGTTGCCACTCCAGAAGAAGTAGCGCGGGTTCGGCTTCACGCCTTCCGGCACGCCTCGCAAAGCATCAGCAACCTGCGGAGGAAGGGGAACGTAGACAGGCGTTCCCGTCTTCGCTTGATAGAGCAAAAGATTGTCGTTAATCAGCCGAGTGCGTTCAAGCGTAATGGCATCCCGGATGCGCAAGCCGCTCCACCGCATCAGCATCAGCAGTGTGCGGATGCGGATGCTGTGTGCGCCACCAATTGTCTCGCCGCGATTCTCCCGGTAGAGATAGGTCGCATCGATGAGCTTCTCGTACTCCTCTCGCGTGAAGTAGTCGGTTGGAGTCTGCGTCACCGAGATGCGGCCAAGATTGTTCGTCGGATTGTTGGTGATCCAGTTTGCGCGAATACAAAACCAGAAGAAGCCCGTGAGGCGTTCCTGCTTCTTCTTCTTCGCCATCGCTCCATCCTTCCACGATGTCCGAAAGGACTGAACGGCACGCAGGTCGAGTTCGCGCAGCAGCTTGTAGCCCTCTGCCTTGCACCATCCGAGAAATTGTTTGCGGAAGAAAATGTCCAGCTTGTAGATCGTGGCTTCGCTCAGTTCGCGGGCCTGCGCGTCGGCGAGATATTCGGTGACGGCCTTGATGATGGTTACAGGCTCATCCTTCCGCTCAGGGGTCGCGGCGGGATCATCGGCCTCTTCGATCACGCGCGACAGATCGACGGCGCGCTCCCAACTTCCGGTCTTCAGGCTGCGCCGAACGTAGGTTCCGTTCGCTGTTCCTTCAACCCACATGGGACAGGTACAGCGTTTGTAGAAACGGTCGGCGGCCTTGGAGCAGCCCTTCAAATGGCGTCGATAGAGAGTCAGCATGACCGGTCTATCGTACACCTATCGTACATGGCAATGGTACTGTTATTTATCTATATGAAAATAAACTACTTAAGTATGGTGGAGGCGGCGGGAGTCGAACCCGCGTCCGAAAGAGCTTCCAACAGAGAGCATTCATGCTTTTTCCGGTTCATTGTGTCTCGTCAGCGACGCTAAGAACGGACGAAGACGCGGCGCTGACCAGTCTGATCGATCTCGTCTTCCACCGCGCAGACGGAGCAGGGAAGACCAGCCTACTGTGCGACGGTCGGTACGGGCCCGTAGGCGAAGCCCGAGCGACCGGCTACTTAGTTAATTAAGCAGCGAGTGCGAATTGAGGTTCGGCACTTATGGTTTTGTGAGCGATTACGGGTGTCCACACCCCGGCATGCCTCTCTGCCACAAGCAATCCCGTCGAAGCCGTGACGCCCCCATTTTGGAGCTGGCACCAACATTGCGTTGGGCGGTGCAAAGAACTAACTCCATTATAGATGCTTTCGTCGCACTTCGGTCTCATGCAAAGACCAGCAGGATGGCCCCGGCAGCGATCAGCGTGACACCGCCAATCTTGAGCGGCGAGATATGCTCGTCCAAAAACAGCCATGCGCCGAGGACGACGAGCACGATGCTTAACTTGTCGATCGGTGCGACGCTCGACACGGGGCCCAGTTTGAGCGCACGAAAGTAGCACAGCCACGACAGGCCCGTGCAGATGCCAGAGAGCGTCAGAAAGATCCAGCTTCGCCGGCCAATCTGCGCGAGCGCGTGGTGTTTTTCAAGCGCGATGGCAATGGCCCACGTGACCACCAGAACTACCGTCGTGCGAATGGCCGTAGCGAGATTGGAGTCGATGCCCTCTACGCCGACCTTGGCGAGCAGCGCCGTACCCGCGGCGAAGGCGGCTGAGAGCAGCGCCCAGAATACCCACGTCATCGTGATTCCGGTCATGCTGCTGAGCCTACCTGAGCGGAGACGCTCCGCGAGATATTCGTTAAAGTTCTGCTTTCAGCAGATCGATACTCTGCCAGTCACCGCGCTCGATGCCGGCGCGAATCTCGGCAGGAGTCTTGCCCTTCTTCGTCTGCTCGTAGGCGTAGACGGCCTCGCCCATGCAGGTGGAGCAGGTTGCGCCATGGGTGCCTTCAAAGCAACTGTGCAGGCTGTTGTGTCCCAGCGCGCGGTCGCAGTGGCAGTAGCAGGGGAGCTGGTGCAGAACGGCCGGAATCTTAGCCGCCATCTCGTAGGCGACCACCTGGTAGTGATGCGTGAAGTAGATGCCGGTAAGCTGGTTGCCGCTCAGGATGGGCGGCAGGGCCTTGCGAGGTGCGGTCGCGTTATAGGCGGGAACGTCGGCGGAGGGGTCGGTCCACTGGGCGGACGCTACGATCGTGATGAGGCCTAACGCAAGACAGCCAAGCAGCTTCTTCATAGTCCTCCATCATAAATCCGGGGATGGCAAAAAGCTACGTCTACCGCCAGGTGTCGTGTTTTGGTGTAAGTCATTGGTCTATTAGCCATGAGACGCGATGGAGGAACGATGTTCCTTACTTGCGGCCTGCCATACCTCGCGGGCGGCGCCGGCATTCAGAAGAGCAATGCCCAGGCCCACAATGAGATCGGGCCACGCTGAACGGTAGAAGACCGTCGTCAGCCCGGCGGCGATGATGGCGATATTTGCCAGGACATCGTTGCGGGCAGACAAGAAGGCCGCCCGCATGAGACTGCTGCGGCGGCGATAACGCGCCAGCATCAGCGCGGAGGATAGATTGACCGCGAGCGCGCCCGCTCCGGTCAATGTCAACAGCGTCGGCGCCGGAGCCAGAGGCACATTGAACTTATGCCATGCCATCCAGAGTGTAGCGATGCTGGGGATCAGCAAAACCCCGGCCAGCAGTCTGCCAAGATTTGCGCGTCTGCGTGCGGGCCAGTTGAGGGCCGCGAGGATGAGGAAGTTGACCGAGGCATCTTCGAGGAAATCCACGCTGTCGGCGAACAGCGATACGGAGCCGATCAGGAGCGCGACAGCAAACTCGATACCGAAGTAGCTCAGATTCAGGAGGGCCACCAGCAGGGTGGTGCGGCGCAATGCTGATGGTGTCGGTGGGGGATTCATGGCCCACTATAGCCCTACTTGCGCCGAGGCACTCTGAATCAGGCTTGAGCAAGCAAAAAAAGACGGCACGAACGTTTGATTGTCCGTGCCGGGAGGCCAGTGACGCAACTTGTGTCAGCCCTTGGGCTGAGAACCTTTACAGTGGCGGGCTACTCACGCTTCACCGTTAAAAGAAATATACCACAATATGGAGGAGAAAAAAGCAAAATATGTTCAATCATAGAAAATTAATCTTCTGACGGAGTGCCGAATGTGAAGGTCGAAGCAGTCCATGTGATAGTAATCAATTTATTTTCAGTATGATACATGAATTCTTGGCCACGGAAGGAAGAGGTGTAAGAATGATGTCACTACAATGTTTTACAGAAAAACAGAGGTTTAGTGGCCGCTTCCAGTTTTTGGATAGAGCTTCAGTCGGCAAATTCTTCGTTGATATGGACGGCCATACTGGCATCGCGTTCGGTGATTCCTCCGGCGTCGTGGGAGACGAGGCTGAGCAGGACGCGGTTGTAGCGGATGTCGATGTCGGGGTGGTGGCCGGCGGCTTCGGCAAGTGGTGCGACCTTATTGACGAAGGCGATGGCTTCGACGAAGTTGCCGAATGTCCATTCACGGGTGAGCTTGCCGTCGGTGAGCTTCCAGTCCGGGAGTTGTTTGAGGAGCTTTTCGATCTCCGGAGCGGTGAGGGTCTTTTGCATGGCCTTTACCTCGCGTCGAGATGCTACTGACTTTGACCGGTGTGTGCAACTGGTGCTGCCGGAGGTCGGCGGAGCGAGGCGGCGAGGACGGAGGTGGTGAGATGTTCGATCTCGCTGCGCAGCTCGGCCCAGGATTCGGGCGACAGACTGAGGAAGACTTTGACGATTTCGGGGTCGAATTGTGTGCCGGAGCAGCGGACGATCTCGGCGGTGGCGGCTTCGATGGAGGCGCCTTTGCGGTAAGGACGGTCGGAGGTCATGGCGTCGAGCGTGTCGGCGATGGCGAAGATGCGCGCGCCGAGAGGAATTTTTTCGCCGGAGAGGCCGCGCGGGTAGCCGGTGCCGTCGAAGCGTTCCTGATGAGCGTAGACGATCTCGGCTGCGTCGGAGAGGAAGGGAATTTTTCGGACCATCTCGTAGCCGCGCTCGCAGTGCAGGCGCATGATGGCGGTCTCGTCGGGGTCGAGGCGTCCGGGCTTGAGCAGGATGGAGTCGGGGGTCGAGATCTTGCCGATGTCGTGGAGGAATGCGCCGCGCGCGATGGTGCGCAGCTCGTCGGCATCGAGACCCATGGCGCGGGCGAGTGCGATGGTGTAGGCGGTGACGCGCTTGGAGTGGCCTTCGGTCTCCTGGTCGCGCAGGTCGAGCGCGTCGCCCATCGCTTCGAGCGTGACGTCGTAGCTGCGTTCGAGGTCCTGCATGGTGGAGCGGAGGCGGCCGGTGCGGGTGTTGACGATGGCTTCGAGATTCTGGCGATAGGTGGCGTTCTGCTTGCGGAGGCGGCTGTGCTCAACGCCGCGGGCGACGGTGTCTTCGAGTTCGTCGCGGTCGAAGGGTTTGAGGAGATAGTCGAACGCGCCACGGCGGAAGGCGTTGGTGGCGACACGGAGGTCGTTGACTGCGGAGCACATGACGACGGGGATCGCGGGGTGATCGCATCCGAGATGATCGAGCAGGGAGAGGCCGTCTTTGCCGGTCATCATGATGTCGGTGAGGACGAGCGAGTAGTCGGGATCCTGCTGGAGACGCAGGATGGCGTCTTCGGCGCTGGGGACGAGCGTGGTCTCGTAGCCAGCGATTGCGAGCAGGGCGGCGACGAGGTCGCGCACCGTTTGTTCATCATCGACGATCAGGATTCGTTCCGGCGGCATTGCAGAGGTTATCGGCAGCGGCGCTCGGTTGCGTTAATTCAGGACTGGGTGGAGTTGCGGGATTTTTTCCGAGCGACCCAGCCGGGTTTGGTGGTCTGGCGGGCGCGGCCGAGAGCGAGCGCACCGGAGGGAACGTCTTCGGTGATGCAGCTTCCGGCGGCGATGTAGGCTCCGTCGGCAATGGTGACGGGAGCGACGAGCGCGGAGTCGGAGCCGATGAAGACGTTGTTGCCGATGGTGGTCTGGTGCTTGTGGACGCCGTCGTAGTTGCAGGTGATGGCTCCGGCGCCGACGTTGACTCCCGCACCGATGACGGCGTCGCCGAGGTAGTTCAGGTGGTTGGCCTTGGAGCCTTTGCCGATGGTGACTTTCTTGGTCTCGACGAAGTTGCCGATGTGCGCGCCTTCGCCGATGTTGCTTTCGGGGCGGAGGTGGCAGTAGGGGCCGAGGATGGCTTTGTCCGCGACCTGGGCTGAGTCGAGGATGGAGCCGTTGCGGACGGTGACGGCGTCGCCGAGCGTCGAGTTCTGGATGACGGAGTAGGAGCGGATGCGGCAGTCGGAGCCGATCTGCGTTGCGCCGAGCAGTTGGACGTAGGGTTCGATGATGGTGTCGGGGCCGACGGTGACTTCGGAGTCGATGACGCAGGTCTCGGGGCGGAAGATGGTGACACCTTCGGACATCAGGCGGTGTGCGTTCTGGAGGCGCATGGCGGCGTCGAGGTGCATCATCTCGGCGATGGTGTTGGCTCCGAGGACTTCGTTGACGCTCTCGGCTTTGACGGCGATGACGCGGCGGCCTTCGGCGACGAGCATGGCGGCGACGTCGGTGAGGTAGAACTCGCCGTGGGCGTTGTTGGTGGTGAGGGCGTCGAGTTTGGAGAAGAGCGCGCGGGTGTTGAAGCAGTAGATTCCGGAGTTGATCTCGCGTGCTCCGATCTGCTCGGGTGTGAGGGATTTTTGTTCGACGATGGACAGGACTTCGGGGCTGTCTTCTTTGCGGCGGAGGACGCGGCCGTAGCCGTGCGGGTTGTCGGGGACGGCGGTGAGGATGGTCATGGCGGCCTGCTCGCGGAGGTGGGCGTCGCGGACGGCGGCGATGGTCTCGGGACGGATGAGCGGCACGTCGCCGGAGAGGACGAGAAGATTCTCGGGAGGCGTTTTGCCGGAGAGTTCGAAGTCGGCCTTGAGCACCTGGAGGGCGTGGCCGGTGCCGCGTTGTTCAGCCTGGAGGACGAAGGAGACGCCGGTGTGGGTGACGGAGGCTCTCACCTGATCGGCTTCGTGGCCGATGATGCAGTAGATCTGCTCCGCCGGGACGATGGTGCGAGCGGCGGCGATGACGTGGAGGAGCAGGGCGCGGCCTCCGATTTCGTGGAGGACCTTGGGGCGCTTGCTCTTGAGCCGCGTGCCCTTTCCGGCGGCCATGATGGCGATGGCGAAGTCTTGGTTAGTCATTGATGGCTATCTTCTCATGCGGGATGGAGGGGGTACCCCCTCCCCCCATTAAAGTACTCAAAGTCCTTCTAACAAAGGACTTAGGTCCGGACTATCTGCGCACTTGGAGGGCCAAACCAAACGTCCGGATTGCTCCGGGCTTTGGTCTTCCTCATTTAAGGATAGCAGGTGGAGGAAACTCGACCGCCACGAGTAAGGTGTTTGGTTTGAGAGGATTGAGTGTAGGGCGGGCTTGACAGGTGGGTTGGCGGGTTGGGGTTTGTGGATTTCCACCCTTCGCGGTGAAGTTGCGCCTGGGGGAGTACCGGAACATTCCATAGTGAGACCCCACCTTAGGCGCGATGAAACCGCACCGAAGGTGGGGCACCCGAAGGTTGGTGGTCTGGTTTGGAGAAGACGAATACAGGGGTCTCTCCACTGCGGCGGCAAAAAGCGCCGCCTTCGGTCGAGATGACGTGGTCTGGGGGCATGGGAAAAAGTGCTTGCCGGGTGACGGGGTGAGAGGTGGACGAATGACGAGGGGGAGGGGGTACGCCGCGTGAAGCTAAGGGGCGAGTCCTTTGCAGGAGTCGCCCCTTACTTTCCGAATCTGCGAAGACCTGGTTCGGTGGCCGGGTCACAACCGATTGCTACCTCAGAATCGTCCGAAGCCTGCGAGCTGAGCCCGCGCTCCCCGAACTTTCCCTACCGTTTCATTCGCCTGTAAGAGCTTTCTTGTGTCGTCTATCCGCAGTCGGTTGCCCGAGTGCTTCGCGAGTCCCGTTGCCGGGCCCCTTCAACGGCCTTCGTCCGCTCTCTTCTACTTGGAAGATCGCTCTTCCGCTGAAGAAACAGTACTCCTGTCCGGGGAAAAATCAATGGGGTTGGAGGGCGATATTTTTGTGGAAATAGGCAGTGTTTATGTGGAAATTCGGCAGGAGTGGTTCCGTTGTTCGATGCCCGTTGCGTGTGGATTATTTGACGGGCTTTCAGAGGGCGCTGGAAAAGTCTATCCGGCAGTATGCGCGGACCGGCCGGGGGCTAAAGAGGGTGCTGAAAAAGTCATTGGCGAAGAGAAAGGCGTACCTCAGCGGCTAAAGCCGCGCTGATTTTGCGGTACTTGCGGCACGGCTGAAGCCGTGCCCTTAAGCAAAACGGACTTTTTCAGCACCCTCTAAAGCTCCAGCAAGAGGGAAAGCATCTGGTGTCCTGAGTTCGAAGCTGTTTCCATCAGCAGAGACTGCGAACCGCAGGTCCTTCGACTGCGTTTGCAGAAGAAACCGGCAAACGCCGCTCAGGATGACAAGGTTATTTATGTTGTGAACTTCAGACTCGGGACACCAGGGTACGGCTGAAGCCGTGCCCTTAAGCAAAACGGTCCTCGGAATTTTGTTGGCGCAGACGACGTGGGCTAACGGGGTTTGCGTTTTGGGGAAAGATCGTGGACGCCTGCGGTGGATTCGCGCACGACCAGCTCGGGCTCGAACGAGACCTCTTCGGGGTACGGATCCTGTGGCGACTGAATGCGTTTGACGAGCAGTTGAGCGGCGGTGGATCCCATCTGGTGCAGCGGTTGGCGGACGGTGGTGAGGCGCGGGTTGTAGTATTCGGCGACGATGATGTCGTCGAAGCCGATGACGGAGATGTCGCGCGGGCAACTGAGGCCGACATCCTCAATGGCGCGGATGGCCCCGATGGCCGCGGTGTCGTTGAAACTGAAGATGGCGGTGAAGTCGTGGGTGCGGTTGAGCAGCTCGCGCACGGGCGGGTAGCCGAGATCGGGGGACCAGGAGTTCTTTTCGAGATGGATGGAAAGCTCCGGGCGGACGGTGATGCCGATCTCCTGCGCGATGGAGCAGATGGCCTGCCAGCGGACCTCGGTGTCGGAGACGAAGCGTGAGCCTTTCATAAAGGCGATGCGGCGGTGGCCCAGTTCGTAGAGGTGGCGCAGGGCGATTTTGGCGGCGCGGTTGTGGTCGAGCACGACGTTGGTGACGCCGGGAATTTTGCTGTGCGAGGAGACGCCGACGACGGGCAGGGATGTTTTGTGGTGCAGCTCGGTATTGATGGTGAGGAAGCCATCGACGGCGCGATTGGTGAGCAGCTTGGGATACTCCTCGATGAGGTCGGGGCGGCCGAGGTGGCTGACGGTGAAGTAGAGGAAGCCTTCCTGCAGCAGGTGCTCTTCGACGCCGAGCATGACCTTGGTGAAGTAGCCTTCGCTGACCTCGGGGACGATGAGGCCGACGGTATTAGTGAGCCGGGTGCGCAACATGCGCGCGTGCAGGTTGGGGCGGTAGTCGAACTTTTTGGCCGCGGCGAGGACGCGCTGGCGCGTGGCCTGCGAGATGGACTTCGCCACGGGCGAGTTGTTGAGTACGATGGAGACGGTCGCGGGGGAGAGGTCGAGATACTCGGCGAGGATCTTGAGGGTGATCGGTTTGCCGGTGTCGGGCAGGGTCTTCTTTTTTGCAGTCATGGTTCTCCGTGAAAGCCGTCTCGAATGTGGTGCAACTGTTGTACACCTTTCGCAGAGGATAACGGAACAGGAATGAGGTTGGCGATGGGCGCTGAAGAGATTTCGCTGCGCGACTATCGGGAGGGCGACCTGGAGGCGATGATTCGCGTCGATGAGGTGTGCTTTGCGGCGGACTTTCGGTTTGACCGCGCCTCGATGAGCGCATTTGCCGAGGCGCGCAATGCGATGGCCGTGGTCGCGGAGACGAGCGGCCACTGGATGGCCGGGTTTGCGATTGTTCACATGGAACGCGCGCCGGCGGGGCTGCGGGGATACATCGTCACACTGGATGTGCTGCCGGAGTACAGGCACGGCGGGCTGGGCGCACGGCTGATTGGAGAGATGGAGCGGCGGGTGCAGGCGACCGGCGCGCGGTGGATGGACCTGCACGTCTTTACCGGGAATGAGGGCGCGATCCGCTTCTATGAACGTTTGGGGTATGAGCGGATGGGGTTGAAGCATCGCTTCTATGGTCAGGATGGGCTGGATGCGTTTGTGTACCGGAAGGCGCTGGCGGTTGGGTAGGGACGGCTGGTGGAGTATCGATTCCCACCCATCGCATGAAGCCGTGATGGATGGGCACCCGGGGGTTCGTGGCAGGGTGGGAAAACGCAGATTCGCTTCGCGAATGACAAATAAATGCGGCGGAATGGAAGTACAAAAGAGCTGCGGGGCGGAGATGCAAAGGATGTCGTCTTACTTTTTGCCGAAGACGTCGCCCATGCGGCGGATCTGTGCGCCGACGCCGCGTAGTTTTTCCTCGAAGTGTTCGTAGCCTCGGTCGAGGTGGTAGACGCGGTCGAGGATGGTTTCGCCGTCGGCGACCAGGGCGGCGAGGACGAGTGAGGCTGAGGCGCGGAGGTCTGAGCACATAACTGCGGCTGATTGCAGCGGAGTCTTGCCGCGGACGGTTGCGGTGCGGCCGTTGATGGTGATGTTTGCGCCCATGCGGGCCAGTTCCTGCACGTGCATGAAGCGGTTCTCGAAGATGTTTTCGGTGACGATGCTGGTGCCTTCGGCTTGTGTGGCGAGCGCCATGAACTGCGCCTGCATGTCGGTGGGGAAGCCGGGGTACTCTTCGGTGGAGATGTCGGCTGCTTTGAGTTCGCCGCCGCTGCGCACGCGGATGTGGTCTTTGCCGACGTCGATGCGGACGCCGCACTGCTCGAGCTTGTGGATGAGCGCGCCGAGGTGCTGGGGTTCGCAGGAGTCGACGTTGAGGTCGCCGCCGGTGATGGCTCCGGCGATGAGGAAGGTGCCGGCTTCGATGCGGTCGGGGTTGATGCGGTGGCGCGCGCCGTGGAGCTTGCTGACTCCTTGAACGCGGATGGTGCTGGTGCCCGCGCCTTCGATCTTTGCGCCCATCGCGTTGAGCAAGGCGGCGAGGTCGGTGACTTCGGGCTCGCGGGCGCAGTTTTCGAAGATGGATTCGCCTTCGGCGAGCGTGGCGGCCATGAGGAGGTCTTCGGTGCCGGTGACGGTGATCTTGTCGAAGAGGATGCGTGCGGCTTTGAGGCGTGTGGCGCGGGCTTCGAGGTAGCCGTGTTCCTGCGTGATGGTCGCGCCCATGGCTTCGAGACCCTTGATGTGCAGGTCGATGGGGCGTCCGCCGATGGCGCAGCCTCCGGGCATGGCGACGCGGGCCATGCCGGTGCGCGCGATGAGCGGGCCGAGGACGAGCGAACTGGCGCGCATGGTTTTGACGATCTCGTATTTGGCGACAGGGTCGGAGAGCACGGCACACTTGATATGGGTGCGGTGCTGGGCGCGGCCGTAGCCGAGTTCGACTTCAGCGCCCATGCTGGTGAGGAGCTTGCGCTCGGTCTCGATGTCGCGGACCTGGGGGATGTTTTCGAGGATGACCTCGTCTTCGGTGAGGATGGCGGCGGCCATGCAGGGCAGGGCGGAGTTTTTTGCTCCGGAGACTTTGATGGTGCCGAGAAGCGGATTGCCGCCGCGTACAACAAACTTATCCATGACTCGATATTACGAGGTGCGGGCGTGGAAATGAGTAGCGGCCGTGGTTCGTGGATGTGGGCGCGGATTTATTTTTCAGGGCCGCCGTAGATGCCGAGGACGTTGCCTGCGGGGTCGCGGAAGCGGGCGGTGATCTCGCCGGGGTCGCCGCCGATGGGCTGGGTGATGGTGCCGCCGTTGGCGAGGATGCGGTCGATGGTGTCGGGGACGCTGTCGACCATGATGTAGATGAGCAGGCCGGGCATGGTGGAGGGTGGGTAGTTGAGGACGAAGGTGCCGCTGACCTCGCCGACGCCGTCGTCGAAGGCGGTGGAACCGTCGCCGCGTGTGCGCATCTTCCAGCCGAAGGACTGGGAGTAGAAGTCGGCGGAGCGTGCGATGTCGGTGGCGGGGATCTGGATGTAGCAGATTTTTCCATTGCTGAAGGTGGGCGGCATGGCGGTCTCCATGAGGTGGGCTGGTTGGAATCGACGACGTGAATCTTCTGCGCGATTTCCAGCATAGATCGTCCTGGGAATGGCCGCGTGCGATTTTATTGTCTAATGCAATAATATAGCGATTTAGCGGGTCAGTTGTTGATGATTCCATATGTGTTGCATGGAGTTTATGAATATGATGTATTTTATTTGACTCAATGAAAATAGCGAACGTGTGTTATTTTGGTTGGCGTCGCAGGTCTGGGAGGTTTTGGTGAAGAAGGTTTGCCGGGTTGGTTGGATGATGGTGGTCGGTTTGGTTGCGGCTGGCTCGGGAGCGGCGGCGCGGGCACAGGCAAAGATTGTGGTGGGGCCTTCGGTCACGATTGTGATGGCTTCAGGCGAAGCCGGACCGGTGCGGTTGGCGGTGGAGGATGTGGCGGCGGACTTTGAGAAGGTGATGGGCGCGAGACCGAAGATTGTGGAGAGCGCCGACGATGCTGGGCCGGTGGCTCTGCTGGTAGGAGAGGCGTCGAAGCTGCCTGCGGGGTTTGCGCCTGCGGGGTTGAGCGGGGCGGAGTCGTTTTCGATTGCGGCGAAGAAGGCGGAGCTGGGCGGGCGCGAGCGGCAGGTGATTGTGCTTGCCGGCGCGGACATGCGCGGGACGATCTATGCGGTGTATCAGTTTTCGCAGGAGTTTCTGGGCGTGGATCCGATGTACTACTGGACCGATCACGAGCCGGCGCGTAAGGCTCGGGTGGAGATTTCGGCTTCGCTCGACGAGGCATTTCCTGCGCCGGTGTTCCAGTATCGCGGGTTCTTTTTGAACGATGAGGATTTGCTGACGGGCTGGGCTCCGGGTGAGAAGAAGGACAAGACGGGGATTTCGCTGGCGGTGTGGAACAAGGTGTATGAGACGATTCTGCGACTGAAGGGGAATATGGTGGTGCCGGGGACGTGGATCTTTCCGGACGATCCGCAGGTGAAGCTGGCGGGCGAGCGCGGGCTGATTCTGAATCAGCATCACGCGATTCCGCTGGGGTTGAATGTGGCGCGGTGGCCGAAGGACGTTCCGTATAACTACTCGACTCATCCTGAGATTCTGGAGCGGGCGTGGAAGAATGCGGTGGCAGAGTATGACCCGCATCAGGAGATTCTGTGGTCGGTGGGGCTGCGGGGCTTGTCGGATGTGAGCTATG
Organism: Edaphobacter sp.; assembly: GCF_035763405.1. Taxonomy (NCBI): domain Bacteria; kingdom Pseudomonadati; phylum Acidobacteriota; class Terriglobia; order Terriglobales; family Acidobacteriaceae; genus Edaphobacter; species Edaphobacter sp. The sequence continues at coordinate 21,872 of NZ_DASUBE010000011.1, read as the reverse complement.
CATCGATGGATCCGAGCGTGCGCAACAACGATGTGGCGCTGGGACGGCTAATCAGCAAGGCGATTGCGGACCAGATGGGGATTGTGAGGGCGGCGCATCCAGACGCGAAGTTTGTGACCGACCTGTGGCAGGAAGGTGCGCGGCTGATGCATGAGGGCTACCTGAAGGTGCCGCCGGAGGTGACGCTGGTGTGGGCCGATGCGGGGTACGGCTACATGCTGGACGGTGGGCAGGTGTCGGCAGGGCAGGGCGCGTACTACCACGTGGCCATGATGAACGGACGTGCGAACCAGTTGAGCGAGATGGTGCCGCCGGAGCGGATCTACGAGGAGATGGGGCGGTACATCAAGGCCGGGGCGACGAAGTGTTTTCTGGTGAACACGAGCGACATTCGTCCGGTGACGATGACGACGCGCGCGGTGATGGACATGGCGTGGCGCGGCACGGCGGCGAAGGGTGAGGGGGATGCCGAGGCGTATCGCCGCACGTGGGCTGCGGATGAGTTTGGCGGGAAGGCTGCTCCCGCGGTGGCGGCGATGTACAAGGATTACTTTGCTGCCCCGGCGCACTTCGGCACGCCGCCGCTGGAGTATGGCGACAACCTCTATCACACGGAGGCGCGGCGGATGATGCTCGCGTACATGATTGATTTTCCGCTCTACAGCGTTCCGGGGCAGGCTCCGAAGTGGGAGGGGCCGCGGATGTCGGGCTTTGGGCCGGGTGGGACGACGGCGGCCGAGTGGCTGAAGGCGGAGACGGCTCGTGAGATTCAGCAGTGTGGCGACGCGCAGCCGCGATGGGATGCCGTGTGGCAGAAGGCGTTGGCGGCTGAGCCGCTGGTTGAGCCTTCGCGGCGGGAGTTTTATCAGGGCGCTGTGCTGACGATGATTACGATCAATCGCGAGAGCAACCGGATGCTGCTCGATGTTTCGCGGGCGATTGAAGCAGCGAAGAAGGGCGATATGGCGGCGGCTAAGAAGGAGCAGGCCGCGGCTGCGAATGCTCTGGCTGCGGTTCGCGCGGCACAGGCGAAGGCTGAGTATGGCAAGTGGAAGAACTGGTATAGAGGAGATGAGCTGACGGGTGTGTATCGCACCGAGCAGGTGGTGGAGGAGTTCGGCAAATATCTGGATGATCCGCAGGTGCATCTGCCGCCGCCGGTGATGTGGAGCGAGTGGGATGCGTACTACCACATCATGCACTATGAGGGGGATCGGTCGGCGGATGTGAAGTGATGGTCCGCCGGGCTTTTTCTTAAGTCCAGTTCGGGCATTGATCGCCACTTTCGCGGCGGCCGTGCGGTAGAGATACGTTTCGCGCTTTGCGCGAACATCCACCCGTGCGATGAGATTGCATGAATGGGGCACACGCCGTTCGCAGCACTTTGGCTAACCGCAGCCATTCGACTCATATTGTTTCCAAACAGAAGTGTCATCCGTTACATAAAATATAGGCTCCATCTTTTTATGTTCGATGATTTCAGTTATGCCGTTGACAGTGATCGCTTCGTAGGCTGGATAACCAGAGGGAAATCCTTGAGAGGAATTCTTTAGTTGGAGAGGCTCTTTACATCTCATTTTGCCATCTTCCTTCTTGAGGGCGTGCTCATTTTTGTCTCTCAATACAAATTGCGCATCGCGTCCCCACGGTAGAACGTAATAGTTCATTGTGAGAGAAACATCAGCACGCGTAAGCCCCGGAGGGAGTGTTATCCATTTCGGCAGCCTCGAATCACTCGACAACTGGAACGTGGATTCCGGGAGCATTTCGCATCCCTTATACGCAGCAAATACGAACGCTAACGCTATCACCAGCGATAGATACCTGAAACGCTGAAGCGGCGTAATCATTTGCCCGGATCCTCTACTTATGAATTACTCGGCGGTTAGGATACACTTGGCCACTGTCGCGCCGCATACCAATCTGGCGGGTGTGCCTTCTTCGCGACGGTTGTATCGTCGCTAAAGCAGATTTCTCGATGGTATGCAGCGAGAATCATGTGTCGGGCTTTCAGCCCTTTCATATTCTGCCATCATGAACCTGGGCCTCCGGCCCAAGCTGGTATGTTGTCGGGCCGTTGGCCCTTGGAAGGCTACTGCACAGCGATCGCAATTTGCTCTATGGACGCTCTGATTAAGTATTGGCGGCCACGGAATGAATCGGCGCAGAAAAGAAATACGGGGATTCTTCGCTACGCTCAGAATGACGGGGCAACCATCGGAGACTTAATCAGAGGTTCCCTAAAGTTCGAGGCGGGAGTCGTCGATGGCGAGGCGGACGTTGCCGTCGGATTGGGTGAGGCGGCGGACGGCTTCCATCTTGTCTACGTTGGCTTTGAGCATGACCACCGCGATGGGGATGGATTTGCCCGCGGATTTGATGGTGCGGATGGCGGTCTCGCGGTCGATGCCGCAGACCTTCATCAGGACGCGGATGCCGCGCTCGACCAGCTTGGTGTTCTTCATGTGTACGTTGACCATGAGGTTGTCGTACACGTAGCCCAGGCGGGTCATGGCGCCGGTGGTGATCATGTTGAGGATCATCTTCTGCGCGGTGGCGGACTTCATGCGCGTGGAGCCGGAGATGACCTCGGGGCCGACCTCGGCGACGATGGTGGTGTCGGAGACGTCGGCGAGCGCGGTATTGTGGTTGCAGGTGACGGCGGCGGTCTTGGCGCCGCGCGCGCGGGCGTACTCCACCGCGCCGACGACGTAGGGCGTGCGGCCGGAGGCGGAGATGCCGATGACGATGTCTTTGCGTGTGGGGCGGCGGCGTGCGATGTCGCGCTGGCCGATCTCGGGCGAGTCTTCATTGACGTCGGAGGCGGAGGCTAATGCCTTGGGTCCGCCGGCCATGATGTATTGCACCTGCGCCGGTTGCGTGGAGTAAGTAGGCGGGCACTCGGAGGCGTCGAGCGAGGCGATGCGGCCTGACGATCCCGCACCGACGTAGATGAGGCGGCCCCCGTCGCGGAGCGAGCGGGCGACGGTATCAATGACGACAGCAATCTCGGGCAGCGCCTTTTTGACGGCTGCGGCGATTTTGGCGTCTTCGTGATTGATGATGCGCGCGATGTCGAGGGCGGATTTGGTGTCGAGACCCTCGGAGGCGGTGTTCGCGGTTTCCGTGGTGAGACCGGTAAGGTCTACAGGCACGGGGCCGCGCGGTTCATTCTTCGATACGGATGTCGGTTCAAGCATGGTAAGGCTGGCCATAGAGTTCTGCTTTGCGTCGATTGCGGCCTTGTTTTGCCGCTTAGTTTGATTCTAGTCCTATCGCTGGCGGGAAGCGATAGAAAAGGTGATGGTTCGAATCGAACGCATGGTACTGCCGGGCATATTTTTATGCTGGAAACGGCTGCGCGATGGCAGTCGAAGTGCCCCTGAGCCGGTGGTCGGTGGCGCGAGAAAAAACATGGCCGTAACTTCTCCCCTGACTGTAAGATGCGGCGTATGCGAAAGAGTCATCTCAGATGGTCGGCAGTAATGGTTACGCTTGGGCTTGTATTCGCGGGCCCATGTCTGGTGGCGCAGCAGGCGATGGGTGCGGGGACGGACGAGGTCTTGCAGGCGCAACTGACGCAGATTGCCGCGCAACATCATGGCAAAGTGGCGATGTTTGCTGAGCAACTGAACACGGGCAAGACGGTCGGACTCGATCCCGATAAGCCGGTGCAGACGGCTTCGGTCATTAAGCTGACGATTTTGTTCGAGGCCATGGAGCAGGTGCGCGCGGGCAAAGCGCACTGGGACGAGCCGATTGTGCTGAAGCCCGGCGACGCTGTGAGTGGGTCGGGCGTGCTGATGTTCATGGATGCTCCCATGACGCTGACGCTGAAGGATGCACTGACGCTGATGGTGATCCTGAGCGACAACACGGCGACCAACCTGATGATCGACCGCTTTGGCGTGGATGCGGTGAACCAGCGCATTGCGTGGATGGGGCTGAAGGATACGCATCTGTACAAAAAGATCATGAAACCGGCGACTGAGCCGATGCCCGCAGACCAGCCGAAGTTTGGGCTGGGCAAGACGACGCCGCGCGAGATGGCGAAGGTGATGGAGCGGATTGGACGCTGCGAGCTGGCTGCGCCGGGCGAGCCCGCACTGCCGGGAGATGCGGCAATTTGCAGCGTTGCGCTGCACATGTTGCGCAACCAGTTTTATCGCGACACGATTCCGCGCTATCTGGAGACGCTGGACTCGACTGAAGAGGGTTCGGGCATTGCCAGCAAGACCGGCAGCCTGAATGCGGTGCGCAACGATGTGGCGATTGTGGCGGGGAAGTCCGGGCCGATGATTCTGTCGATTTTTACCTACGACAACCAGGACCATAGCTGGACGGTGGATAATGAAGGAGAGGTCACGATAGCCAGGCTGGCGAAGGCGATTGTAGAGCGGTGGTCGCCCGCAGGCATCGACGGCAAGACGCTGGTGCCGGGGCTTGGTCTCGCGCCCGTAGCCGGTGGCGGCATTGGCGCGTCTAAATAGTTGGAGGAACGGAAAAGAACGTGGACGATCAGGCTGGGAGGCAGCAGGAGTCGGCGGCGACGCGCAATGGATTGCGTGCGTGGGTACGCGACCTGGTGGTGGCGGTGGCGGTGTCGGCTTTTATCATTGTGTTTCTGTACCAGCCGGTGCGGGTGGAAGGCACGAGTATGCTGCCTCAGTTGCGGGACCAGGACAGGCTGTTCGTCAGTAAGATCGCTTATCACGTGGAGGACATCCATCGCGGCGATGTGGTGGTGTTCCTCTATCCGTATGACCACTCGAAGAGCTACATCAAGCGCGTGATTGCGCTGCCGGGGGACCATCTGCGCATCGACCATGGGCAGGTGTACGTCAACGGGAATGCCATGGTGGAGAAGTATGTCCCCAAACGGTTCGAGGATGATCGCTCGCTGCCGGAAGAGGTGATTCCACCGCATGAGTACTTCGTCATGGGCGACCATCGCTCAATCTCGAGCGACAGCCGCGCCTTCGGTCCGGTGCAGCAGAGCTTGATCTATGGCAAGGCCGCGTTTGTGTATTGGCCGATGGACCAGGCCGGGGTGGTGCATTGAGGCAGGGCGTAGGGAAGAGGGTGTAGGGAAGAGAAGGCTGGCTTCGCTAGCTGGGGCTTCAGAGAGTTCCCCAGCGAAACCGCAGGTCCTTCGACTCCGGCGGCAAAAGCGCCGCCTGCGCTCAGGATGACAATTCCTATAGCCTCTTTGGAATCTTTTTATCTTTGAGTGCTATTTCGCGTAGTAGCCGGTGCGGGCGCGGACGGTGAGGCCGGGCTGTGTGGTGCGGATGACGATCTTGCGGTAGGTGCCGTCGCGCACGGGGTTGGTGGATTGATAGGCGAGATCGTAGAGTGAGCGGAGGTCGTCGGCAATTTCGCTGAAGGCTTGTTTCAGATTGCTCTGTGCGTCGAAGGAGCGGCCGCCGGTCTGCTCGGTGATGTGGTCGAGCACGCGCACGCCGTAACGGTCGCGGGCGTTCATCTGGCCGTTGTGCAGCTCGGTGTAGCGGATGGCGTAGACGAGGACGTCGGCGTTCTGCGCGGCTTCGACGGCGTCGAGCAGGTCGTGTTCGCTGGAGTTCTCCTCGCCGTCGCTGAAGACGATGATCGCTTTGCGGCGCTGGTGGATGCTCGCGAGCTTTTCCGTGACCGAGTAAAAGACGGCGTCGTTGAGCGCGGTGCCGAGATCGCGTTCTTCTTTCGGGCCAAGCTCGGGGAAGTTGCGCGCACCTTTGTTGAAGGCGTGGATGCCGGAGAGGATCGCCGGCACGGACGCGGTGTAATCGCTGACCATGCGGAGATGGTTTCCGAAGCAGACGGCGAAGGCCTGGTCGTTGGGTTCGAGAACCTGGTGCAGAAACGTCTCGATGTCCTTTTCGTGTGCCTTGATGAACTTGTCCTGACTGCCGCTGGCGTCGATGATGAGGCCGATGGTGAGGGGGAGCTGCGTGTCGTGGAAGAAGAAGCGGATGGTCTGGGGCGCGCCGTCCTCGGTGACGGTGAAGTCGTTTTTGGAGAGGCCGTGGACGAGCTGGCCGCTCGCGTTGCGCACGCTGAAGTTGGTGTCGATGAGGTTGGTCTCGACCTTGATGGTGGGGAAGCTCTGCGCGTGAAGCGGAACGGTGATGCATGCGAGCGAGGCGAGGATGAGGAGCAGGTTTGTAGTGGTGGCGCGCACGAGGTCTCCCTGGCAGAGTCTGCGATGGAGAATGATACGGGATTGCTGGGCTGGAGGTTCAGTGGCGCAGAGGTTCATCGATCCCGTCCTTGTCGCGGTGAGACTGTGACAAGGACGGCGCACCCGAAATGTTGTGGCTATGCGCGAAGGCCCTTGCAGATTGGGTGCAAGGGCCTTCGTGTGCGTTGCCGGTGCGTCTATGCGCAGCCGTTGCGGATGATGTCGTGGAAGGATTTGGGGTCGAGGCTGGCTCCGCCGACGAGCGCGCCGTCGATGTCTTCGAGCGCGCAGAGGGCTGCGGCGTTGTCGGGCTTGACCGAGCCGCCGTAGAGGATGCGGGTGCTGGCGGCGCGTTCCGCGCCAAGGGCCTTGGCGATTTCGGCGCGGATGAACTTGTGCGCTTCGGCGGCCATCTCCGGCGTGGCGGTGAGGCCGGTGCCGATGGCCCAGACGGGCTCATAAGCGATGACGAGCGGTGCGGCCGCGGCGGCGTCGATGCCTTCGAGGGCGATTTCAACCTGGAGCTTGAGGACTTCGTTGGTCTGGCCGGACTCGCGTTCTTCGCGGTGCTCGCCGACGCAGACGATGGGGATGAGCGAGTGGGCGAGGGCGGCTTTGAGCTTCAGGTTGACGCTGGTGTCGGTCTCGTTGAAGTACTGGCGGCGCTCCGAGTGGCCGAGGATGACGTGCGTGGCACCGACGGCTTTGAGCATCAGGGGCGAGGTCTCGCCGGTGAAGGCTCCGTTGTCGTGGTAGTCCATCGTCTGCGCTCCGACCTTGACCTGCGTGCCTTTGGCGGCGGCGATGACGGTGCCGAGCGAGGTCATCGAGGGGCAGAGGACGACCTCAGCTTTGCTCTGGTTGGCGACGTGTGGCAGGAAAGAGTCGGTGAAGGCCGTGGCTTCGGCAGGGGTCTTGAACATCTTCCAGTTGGCGGCGAATAGTTTTTTGCGCATTTATTTTTGATCGTCCTCGATGCGTGGATTTTCTTCCCGCATACGGTTGTGGCGAGCGAAGCGAAATGCGGGGGTTCTTCGCTTCGCTCAGAATGACGGCTTGGGGTGGCCTATTTGTCGGTCAGCGCAGCCACGCCGGGGAGGATTTTGCCTTCGAGGTATTCGAGGCTCGCTCCGCCACCGGTGGAGATGTGCGTGATGCGGTCGGAGACGCCGGACTGCTTGATCGCCGCGACTGAGTCTCCGCCGCCGATGATGGTGATGGCGTCGCCGTTGCGCGCGACACAGTGGGCGATGGCCTGGGTGCCTTTGGCGAAGGCGGGCATCTCGAAGACGCCCATGGGGCCGTTCCAGATGATGGTGCGAGCCTCGGCGATCTCATCTTCAAAGAGCTTGATCGACTTGGGGCCGATGTCGAGCGCCATCATCTCGGGGTGGAATGGGGCGTCACCTTCGTGGAGCTGCGTTTTGGCGTCGGGAGCGAACTTGTCGGCGAGGACGTGGTCGATGGGCAGCAGGAAGCGCACGCCTTTGGCCCTGGCCTTCTCGAGCGCGGCTTTGGCTACGTCGAGCTTGTCGGTTTCGACCAGCGACTTGCCGGTGGTCTGGCCCTGCGCGTTCAGGAAGGTGTAGGCCATGCCTCCGCCGATGATGATGGCGTCGGCCTTTTCGAGCAGGTTGTCGATGACCAGGATCTTGTCGGAGACTTTGGCTCCGCCGATGATAGCGACGAAGGGCTTGTCCGGTTCGGAGAGCGCCTTGCCGAGGTAGTTCAACTCCTTTTCCATCAGCAGGCCGGCGGCGGAGACCTTGACGAAGTGCGTGATGCCTTCGGTGGAAGCGTGGGCGCGGTGGGCGCTGCCGAACGCATCGTTGACGTAGATGTCGCAGAGCGAGGCGAGCTTTTTGGCGAAGGCCGGATCGTTGGCCTCTTCTTCCGGGTGGAAGCGGAGGTTTTCGAGCAGCAGAGGCTGGCCGGATTCGAGGTTGGCCGCCATCTCGCTGGCGATCTCGCCGACACAGTTGGGCGAGAAGGCCACGTTTTCGTCCTCGCCCATGACGTGGTCGAGCAGCTTGCGCAGACGATCGACGATGGGGCGGAGGCTCATGGTGGGGACGGGCTTGCCCTTGGGGCGGCCCAGGTGCGAGCAGAGGATGACCTTGGCTTTGCGACGGAGCGCGTACTCGATGGTGGGGATGGTCTCGCGGATGCGGGTGTCGTCGGTGATAGTGAGGCCGTCTTTGGTCAGGGGGACGTTGAAGTCGACGCGGATGAGCACGCGCTTGTCGGTGAGGTCGAGATCACGGATAGACAGCTTCGGCATTCTTGATCCTTGAATTTGGTTGATAAAGCCATGATAGCGGGTCTCGGCCCCGGTTGTGCGGGGTTCGACCGATTGGCGGGAAAATCGTGGTGGCAGGGGCTACTCCGGGATGCAGGCGTCGGCTTCGATTTCGACGTGCCACCTGGGGCTGAGCAGCGGGGCGACGACCATTGTGCAGGCCGGCCGGATGGTGCCGAAGACCTCGCCGTGGGCGCGGCCGATCTCTTCCCAGTTTTCGGCGCGGGCGAGGAAGATGCGGGTGCGGTAGACGTGCTCGAAGGTGGCCCCGGCCTTTTCAAGCGCGGCCTTGATGATGGCAAGCGAGGCGCGGGTCTGGTCGGCGGGCGAGGCGTTGTCTGCGCCAACAGGGCCGGTGCCCGAGACGTAAACGTGGTTGCCGATGCGGACGGCGCGCGAGAAGCCGATGATCGGCTCGTAGGGACTGGTGCCTGGGATGTTCGTGCGGGTCATAAGTGTTTGGATTAAACTATTCCTTTTCTTGCTTCGTCTGATGTCGCTTCTTAGTTTCGCTGGAATGGCGAAGTTTTTCCGCATCCACGAGGTCTTGTGGACGTGCGGTGGCCAGCTTATTCGTAATGAGGTCTTCACAAGAGATGTACCGAACCGGGATCTCATCATCCACAAGGGCCGGTTCCGATGTCTCCCATGCCTGATCGAAGGTCAGGCCATCGATATTGAAACGTATGTCGATACGGAAAGGAGCCACGCCAATCTGAACGACTGTGGTCGGTTTGGCGAGATCAGCCGTGGTGATGTCGCCTAAGGGGACGCCGTATTCCGCCATCGCCCGAAAGACCGACGGTGCATTTTCGGGGTCGGGGCGCACAAAGAGACCCAAGTCTTTCGTTGTTCGCGGCTCTGTGTAGCGAGCATAGGCGTATCCGCCGACAATCATGTACCGAACATTACGCGCGTTGAATGCGCACAACAGATCTTTGAAGTCCTTGTGCATCCTTGACGAGGCCTTTCATTCGATACATGTCCAGGGTGAATTCCCAGGTCGCATTCATGCGCTCGGAGTCAGACCGGCTTTGCCAATAGAGGTACGTTTCCTCTTGCTGGGCGACAAGATCGGTGACTTTGCGGATAGTTTTATCCATAAGAAAACTGTGATCTATTTTACAGGTAGCGCGCTCAACGCGTTGTCAGTTCCATGCGAACAGCAACTCTCTTGAGGTCTGCTCCATCGGCGGTATAGCCATAGGCTCGATAACCCTCGACGCTCATTTGATGGCCAGCCGCGAATCGCTCGGCGGGCGGAACGCTTTGCCAGTAGCGGTATTCTTCGTCCTTCATCTCTTCAAAGCTGTTGAACTTGCGGATCGTTTTGTCCATAACGCAGCCCTCCTCCATTATATCGGTGCTACAGGTGCGCTTAAGCGGCGAAGCGAAGAACCTTGCCGCTACGTGCAAAATGCGGGGGTTCTTCGCTTCGCTCAGAATGACAAGCGTTGGGTGATGGTGCGCCTGGTTACAGGCCCTTCTTCACGAGGAAGAGGATCAGGTCGCGGACGCGGTTGGAGTAGCCCCACTCGTTGTCGTACCAACTGATGACCTTGCCCGTGTTGCCGATGACCTTGGTCAGCTTCGAGTCAACGATCGACGAGAGCGGGTTGCCCTTGAAGTCCGATGAGACGAGCTCTTCCGAGGTGTAGCCGAGGATGCCCTTGAGCGCGCCTTCGGACGCCTTCTTGAGCGCCTCGTTGACGGTCGCGGCCGTGATGGGCTTCTCGGTGGTGAAGGTGAGGTCGACGACCGAGACGTTCGGGGTCGGGACGCGGATGGCGAAGCCGTCGAGCTTGCCGTCCATCTCGGGGATGACGAGCTTGAGGGCCTTGGCGGCGCCGGTGCTCGACGGAATCATCGAAAGCGCGGCGGCGCGGGCGCGGCGCAGGTCCTTGTGCGGCGTGTCGAGGATGACCTGGTCGTTGGTGTAGCTGTGGATGGTGGTCATGATGCCGGTGGCGATGCCGAAGGTATCGTGCAGCACCTTGACGACGGGCGCGAGGCAGTTCGTGGTGCAGGAGGCGTTCGAGATGACGTTGTGCTTCGCCGCATCGTATTTGCTGTCGTTGACGCCGAGGACGACCGTGAGGTCCTCGTTGGTGGCCGGGGCGGAGATGATGACCTTCTTGACGGTCGAGCCGAGGTGGGCCTTGGCCTTGGTGGCGTCGGTGAAGAAGCCGGTGGACTCGACGACGACCTGCGCGCCGACCGAAGCCCAGTCCAGTTTGCCCGGGTCGCGCTCAGCGAAGACCTTGATCTTTTTGCCGTTGACGGAGATGAAGTCGTCGCCGTGGGCGATGTCGTGCTTCAGGTTGCCAAGGATGGAGTCGTACTTGAGCAGATGGGCCAGAGTGGCCGGGGTGGTCAGGTCGTTGACGGCTACGAACTCGATTTCGGGATTGTCGAGTGCACTGCGGAATACGTTGCGTCCGATACGGCCAAAGCCGTTGATACCTACCTTTACTGCCATGTTTTCGCTTGCTCCTGTTCCAGAGTAGTGCGCCTGGGGCGCGTTAACAAAGGTGTCTGATGATGCGGATGCTTCCAGAATAGAGCGCGGCGGAATCAGACGCACCCCATTAGAATGAAATGCTACTACCATCGTCTATTGGAATCAAACGAGCAGTGCCGTTTGTTGCAGGAGCGTGCGCAGATTTGCGGGCGGCTTCCGGCCTGTGTTACAAGCGAGACATGCGCGAGTTGCGCGATTGGATAAGCGAAAAAATGAGACGACGCCCTAGACGTGGCCCGAATAATTCGGAGTCCACGGGCAAAAGTGGACAAGAGCTGCCAGTGAATCAGCCTGCTCCCCTGAGACCGGCCTATCCGGACGATGCGCCGGCGCAGGCAGCGACTGACAGGCATGAGAGCGCGGCACCCGCGGTTGAAGCGGCTCCTGAACCGAAGATGGAGGTCGAGACCCAGCCTGAGTCGCTGGGAACACCGCCGGTCGAGCAGGTGGCGGCCAAGTCGCCCAAGGGCTACGTGGTGCTGGCGATTGGACTGCCTGGCTCCGGCAAGACGACCTGGTACAAACGGCGCGGAGTGACTCCGCTGTCGAGCGACCTGCTGAGGACGATCCTGTTTGACGACATCAGCGAGCAGCGGTATCAGGGGCTGGTGTTTTCCACCCTGCGGAGCCTGCTGCGCGCGCGGCTGATTGCCAAGATGCCGTGGAACTATGTGGATGCCACGAACCTTTCGCCGCATGAGCGCAGGCAGTGGATCAAGATGGCGAAGAGCTTCGGCTATGAGGTCCAGGCGGTCTTCTTCGACGTGCCGCTGGCCGTGTGTCTGGAGCGGAACTCGAAGCGCGACCGTCAGGTCTCCGACGAGGTGATGCACAAGATGGCCGAGCGGCTTAAGCCGCCGACCTTCAAGGAAGGCTTCGAGAAGATTACGGTCGTCCGCGTGAAGGGGCAGCCGGGAACTCTGCCGGTTGCCACTGGCGCCGACGCTGCCGGTTCTGCGGAGTAAGGCAGGAGCTTCTGTAACAGGCTAGAGTAGACAACATGTCCACGGCTGGCGTTGAGTTCGCGAAGGTGAGCTACACGTTGCCCGATGGGCATGTTTTGCTGCGCGAGATTTCGCTGCGGCTTGAGGCCGGAACGACGACGGCTCTGCTGGGCAGAAGCGGATCCGGCAAGACGACTTTGCTGCGGATGGTGAACGGGCTCAGAGAACCTTCAAACGGTGAAGTGCTGGTTGATGGAGTTTCTGTAAATCAATGTGAAGTAAGCTCACTACGGCGTCGAGCTGGATACGCGATTCAGGAGACTGGATTGTTCCCGCACATGACGGTGGAGCGGAATGCGGGACTGGCTCTGGAGCTGGCCGGGCGCTCAAAGGCGGAGATTGCGGCGCGAGCGAGCGAGGTGCTTGGGCTGGTGGGGCTGGACTTTGCGGAGTTTCGCGGGCGGTACCCGTGGCAGCTTTCCGGTGGGCAGCGGCAGCGGGTGGGGCTGGCTCGGGCGCTCGGGATGGACCCGGAGATTCTGTTGATGGATGAGCCGTTCGGCGCGCTCGACCCGCTGACGCGAGCGGAGATGCAGACGATGCTCAAGGGGCTTTTGCAGCGTATGAGGAAGACGGTGCTGCTGGTGACGCACGATCTGGATGAGGCGCTTTATCTGGCTGAACGGGTGGTGTTTCTCGATGCAGGGGCGGTGGTGGCGGACTTGCCTGCGGGAGAGGTTTTGCGGTCGGATAATCTTCATGTAAAAGATTATGTTGCCGCCGTACATCGCGCGGTGCCCGCATGATAGCCTTCCTGCGTGCGAACGGGTGGGAGATTGCGCGGCTGACGTTTGAGCATCTGTGGCTGACGGTCTTTGCCATGCTGATTGCCACCGGGATTTCGATTCCGCTCGGCATCGTGCTGACGCGACGGAAGCGGTGGGCTGGGCCGGTGATTGGCTTTGCGAATGTGGTGCAGACGATTCCGAGCCTGGCTCTCTTCGGGCTGCTGCTGCCGGTGCCGTTTCTGGGGGAGAATGCGGCGCGGCTGGCGATCATTGCGCTGACGGGTTATGCTCTGCTGCCGATCCTTCGCAACACCTACGCGGGAATCGGGAGTGTCGATCCGGCGCTGATCGATATTGCAAATGCCATGGGGATGAGTCATTTGCAGCGGCTATTTAAGGTGGAGCTTCCGCTCTCTGCGAGTGTGATTCTGGCTGGACTGAGGACGGCTACGGTGACGTGCGTGGGAGTGGCGACGATTGCGGCGGCGATTGGGGCGGGCGGGTTGGGCGAGCTGATCTTTCGCGGGGTGGCGAGTGTGGATAACGGGCTGGTCCTGGCGGGCGCGGTTCCGGCGGCTCTGCTGGCTCTGGTTGCGGATGCGGGGTTGGGGTGGGTGGAGCGGCGGGTGAGGGTGAAGCTTGCATGAGGTATACCCCCTCCCCCGAGAAAGTACTCAAAGTCCTTCTAACAAAGGAGTTAGGTTCGGACTATGGTTTGGACCTCGGACTGGACTTCGGCCTGGGCTTCGGGTTTGGGACAGGCTGGGTGACGAGGGCGTTGGAGGGGTTGGTTTGTCAAGCGTGGGCTCTTGCGTCGGGGTGGTATCTGGCGGGGGCGAAGGTCCGTGGAGCTACAGACGAAATGCGGGGATTCTTCGCTCCGCTCAGAATGACAACTGTGGCTGGGGTGACGACTCTGGCTGGGATGACAACCGTGACCAGGGTGACAACTGTGGCCGGGGTGCTTTTGATGAGCTTGTTGCTGGCGGGGTGTGCGCCGCCTCGGTCTTCGCGGATCGTGATTGGGGCGAAGAACTTTACCGAGCAGGTGGTGCTGGGGGAGTTGCTGGCGCAGGAGATTGAGGCGACGACCGGCGAGCGGGTGGACCGGCGGTTCTATCTGGCTGGGAGCTATATGTGCAATCAGGCGCTGGTGAGCGGGCGGATTGACGGATATGTGGAGTACACGGGGACGGCGCTGACTGCGATTTTGAAACAGCCGCTGCCTCCGGTGGGCGAGCGCGACGAGGCCACGGTGTGGGGCCGGGTGCGGGATTTATATGCGTCGCGGTATGGAGTGCGGGTGGGGCGCGGGCTGGGGTTTGAGGACACGTTTGCGATGGTTGTCAGGGGGGACGATGCGCGGCGGTTGGGGTTGAAGACCATTTCGGATGCGGTGAAGGTTGCGCCGGAGTGGAGGCTGGGGGTGGGGTATGAGTTCGAGGAGCGGCCGGATGGGCTGCGCGGATTGGAGGCGGCGTATGGGCTGCGGTTTCGGGAGGCTCCGCGGGTAATGGATCTGGGGCTGTTGTACCGGGCGCTGGCGGCGGGACAGGTGGACATGGTGGCAGGCAACTCGACTGACGGGCCGATACGGGCGATGGGCGATGTGGTGCTTGAGGACGACCGACATTATTTTCCGCCGTATGAGGCGGTGCCGCTGGTGCGGGAGGACTCGATTCGGCGGCATCCGGGGATTGGGGTGGCGATGGAGCGGCTGGCGGGGAAGGTTTCGGCGGAAGATGTGCGGGAGATGAACTACGCTGTGGATACGGAGCATCGGGACGTGGCGGAGGTGGTGAGGGAGTTTCGGAGGCGGAAGGGGTTGTGAATTAGCGGTGGAGTGCTTCCCTCAGGGGCTAAAGAGGGTGCTGAAAAAGTGTCTCGCCGGGAAGAAAGCGTACCTCAGCGGCTAAAGCCGCTTTGATTTTGCAGCGTTAGCGGCACGGCTGAAGCCGTGCCCTTAAGCAAAACTGACTTTTTCAGCACCATCTAAAGCCCATTGTGCTTTTGACGAGAATGAGAGGGCCAAGCATGAAGGCTTGGCATACCTGGAAGCAGCAAGAGAGGGCCAAGCATGAAGGCTTGGCGTACATGGAAGCAGCAAGAGGGGCAAGCATGAAGGTTTGGCGTACCTTGAAGCAGCAAGAGAAACGAGAGGGATTGTGCGATGAGTGGAGCTTATATTGAGCCGTGGTTGCGGGGGACGTTGACCGAGGTGGATGCGGTGAGGCGGCAGGTGCTTCATGCGCTGGAGCTGGCAGTGGAGGACGTGGAGAAGTGGTGCGCGGGGTTGACGGATGCTGAGATGAACGCGCGGCCGTTTGAGATTGCGCCGGTGGCGTTTCATCTGCGGCATATGGTGCGGAGTCTGGACAGGCTGCTGGCATATGCGGAGGGCGCGCAGTTGAGCGAGGCTCAGATGGTGGGGCTGCGGAGTGAGTTGGATGGCGGGGCTTCGGCTGTGGCTGTGCTGGCGGAGTTTCGGGCGGGGATGGCGGATGCTGCGCGGAGGGTGAAGGCGATCTCGCCGGACAGTTATGAGGCTCCGCGTGGCGTTGGCCGGAAGATGTTGCCGACGACGGTGGGCGGGTTGATGGTGCATTGCGCGGAGCATACGCAACGTCACGTGGGCCAGGCGGTGACGACGGTGAAGGTGGTGAAGGGGATCGAGGTGTAGGCGCTTCTTCGGAAGGCAGTGGGCGGGCTTATGTATCAGCTGACGAGGTGACCCATCTTTTCGCGTTTGGTGCGAAGGTATCGCTCGTTGGTGGGGTGGGCGGGGACCTCGGCGGAGATGCGTTCGGAAACTTTGATGCCAGCTTGTTCGAGCGCCTCGACCTTGGCGGGGTTGTTGGTGATGAGGCGGACTTCGGTGGCGCCGAGTTGTTTCAGGATGGCTGCGGGCAGCTCGAACTCGCGGCAGTCGGCTTTGTAGCCGAGCTCGAGGTTGGCTTCGATGGTGTCGAGGCCCTGGTCCTGCAGCTCGTAGGCGCGGAGCTTGGCCATGAGGCCGATGCCGCGACCCTCCTGCTGCTCGTAGAGCAGGATGCCGGAGCCTGCTTCGGCGATGGTGGCGAGGGCCAGCTCAAGCTGCTGGCGGCAGTCGCAGCGGAGCGAGTGGAAGACGTCGCCGGTGAGGCATTGGGAGTGGATGCGGACGATTGGAGGGGCAGTTTTTCCGTCGGCCGCAGGCGCGTGGATGTCGCCCATGACGAGGGCCACGGCGGATTCGGTGCGGGTGGGCGCGGGTGGAGCGGCGTCGTTGCAGGGAGAGGAGTTGTCGAAGGTGCCCTCGAAGCCGAGGATGCGGAAGTGTCCCCAGCGCGTGGGAAAGTCGGCGTCCGCAATCTTCTTGACGGTGCAGGGCATGGGTTGATTATACGTTTCGCGCTGCATGGGCATTGGATTCGCGGAGAGTGGGGTTCGATGCAGATGTGGGCGAGGGTTTACTTCCCACCCTTCGCAAAAGCGCGAAGGATGGCACCCGAGGGCTGCGGCGGGTGAAAAAGCAGATTCCTTCCCCTTCGACTTCGCTCAGGGTGCGGAATGGAAATGTGGAGTGTGCGGAATGGAAGTGCAAAAGCGGGACAAGTGGTGATGCCCCACCTTAGCGACGATGAAGCTGCCGCGAAGATGGGGCACCCGGTTTTTGTGTCTGTTCTTTGAAGGCTACTGGACGGGTTGGCCGTTCACCGTCATCTGGTTGATGAGGTCCTGGTCGTATTGTTTGACGCCGTCGGGGAGCGGGGCATAGTTGAGTGCGCCTGCTGCGGCCTGTCCGCTGGTGACGATGTATTGGATGAATTTTTTGAGTGCGCTGCGTTTGGCTGCGTCCGTGCCGTCTTTGGGGACGATCAGGAAGGTGAGGGTGGAGATGGGATAGGCATCCGGCGCGGAGGCGGGCGCGTTGACGATAGGCAGACGCGGATCCTTGTTGAGCTGGTCGTTGAAGGCGACGATGGCCGCAGTGGTGCTGGCCTCGCTGGGCGCGACATATTTGCCGGCCTGGTTGCGAACGCTGGCAATGGCGAGCTTGTTCTGCTGAGCGTAGATGAGCTCGACGTAGCCGATGCCGCCCGGCGATTGGCGAACCTGCGCGGTGACGCCTTCGGAGCCTTTGCCGCCGAGGCCGACGGGCCAGGAGACGGCGCCGCCGCTGCCGACTTTGGCGGCCCACTCAGGCGAAACGGCGGAGAGATAGGTGGTGAAGGCGGCAGTGGTGCCGGAGCCGTCGGTGCGGTGGGCGACGACGATTTTGATATTGGGAAGAGCGACGCCGGGGTTGTCCTTCTGGAGGATGGGGTCGTGCCAGGTCGTGATCTTGCCGAGGAAGATGCCGGCGATGGCTTCGGCGGAGAGTTGGAGCGGCTGGGTGACGCCGGGAAGATTGTAGGTGATGCAGACGGGACCGGCGGTCTCGGGAATCTGGAGTACAGGCTTCATGGTGGCGAGATCTTTGTCGGCGATGGCGTAGTCGGAGGCGCCGAAATCGACGGTGCCGGACTTGACCTGTTGCACGCCGCCACCGGAGCCGATGGACTGGTAGTTCACGTTGAGACCGGGATTCTGTTTGGCGAAGTCATACGTCCAGCGCGACATGGCCGGGTTGACGAAGGTGCTGCCCGCGCCGTTCAGCGTGACGCTCTGGGTCGTGGGGCCGCTCGATTTGCAGGCGGTAAGCGCGGCGGTGAGTGCGAGTGCGGTGATGGCCGCGATGATTCTGCCCGATCGTGGGCTCGATGTGTTCATTCATTCCTCCGGGGGTTCTGTTGCTATTGTGAACCGGCGGGGGTGCTTTGGAGGGGATGTTGCGTGTGATTTAACGGAGATTTCATACGGCGAAAGATGACTGTGAGAAGGGCGGGCTGGGCTAGAGTCTACTTCCCGCCCTTATAGAAGGGAGGATGGGCACCCGCAGGATTGCGGCACCTGAAGAGAAAACAGATTTCTTTCCCTTCGACTTCGCTCAGGGTGCGGAATGGAAATGCAAAGAGCGTGCGGATTTATTGCGGAGGCGGGATGCGCACGGTGTTGGCGCGGCAGGTGCGGATGGGTCCGCAGTCGATCGGTTGGAGCGATTTGCTGAAGCAGACTTCGACGGCGGTGAGGTAGTTGTTGCCGCAACTGATGGCGAGGCTGGATGCGGGGATGGATGGGTTGGCCTGGGTGAAGAGGCTGCGGATGTCGTCGGGCGGCAGGGAGAGTTGCTGGTTGATGGAGGCGAGCTGGTTGGGGATTTTGACGGAGTGGACGGCCTGGCGCGCGAGCTGGAAGAAGGCATCAGGCGCGAGGCTGGAGCAGGTGCCGTGGGTCTTCCACTCGTGTTCGAGCAGGCCCTGGTCGGGGTAGATGTCGGTGTATTGCGCCGGGTCGGCGGGGCCGGGAGCGTTGGAACAGTTTTCGGGATAGCCGCCGGTTGTGTTCTGCGGCCAGAGGCCGTGCAGGACGAAGGTGGCGTGTTGCGAGCACTCGACTGCGTCAGGGTGCGAGTGGCAGAACTCTGGCGACCAGGAGAGGTTGAGGAGGTAGTAGTCGAAGGTTTGCGGCGCGGCCGTATTGGCTGCTGTGGTTGCCTGTTCACTTGCTGGTGCTGAGCCGGATGGCATGACGTGGCTCAGGGACGTTGAGCGGCGCAGCAGGAAGAACGCGATGAGGAGGATGGCGAGGAGGACGTAGTGGGACTTCTTCATCATGGGTCGGCCTTCTGGTGATTGAGTTCCTTCTTTTGATGTCTCAAGCGATCAAAGGTGGGATAATTTCGGCACTCGGAATGGGGAGAAGGACTTGATGTGGGCCAATAACATTGTTCGAGCGACTCTCAACAAAATACTCCCATTCTTCGCGACTGTTCTGTTGACGTGCGCGCCGCCCAATGCGATTGCCCGGCAACATAAAGATGGTGCGGAGCAGGCATCGGTCTCGCGGATGTCGCCTATGGCAAAAGACGCGCATCCGTCCTTTGAAGTTGCCACCGTCAAGCCTGCCGATCCCAATGAAACCGGGAACTTCATCGTAGGCGGCCACCGCATTGTCATCGAGAGCCAGACGGTCAACGATCTGATCTCCTTCGCCTACGCGGTCCATCGAGAGCAGGTGGTAGACGGTCCGGCGTGGCTGGGGACCGAGCGGTTCGATATCGATGGACAAGCCGATCTGCCAGGCGTGGCAAACCTTCACCAGGTTCAGGAGATGTTGCAAAAACTTCTGGAGGACCGATTCGACCTGAAGCTGCATCGCGACAAACGCAACCTCTCCATTTATGCAATCAAGGTGACAAAGGGAGGCCCGAAGCTCGCGCACAGTGCCGAGAATGCCTACGGCCTGCCGACGCAAAGTGGCCATGGACAGGGCAGCCAACAACAGAGGAAGTTCACGAACAACTCGATGTCTGATTTTGCGCTCGGGATGCAGGCGTATCTGGACCGGCCTGTTGTGGATGAAACCGGACTCTCGGGCAGATACGACTTTACTTTGAAGTGGACACCCGACACTTCAGTTACGAGCGAAGCGAATGCGGCGCCGGGGATTTTTACTGCGGTTCAGGAGCAGCTCGGTTTGAAGCTGGAAGCGACGAAGGGGCTTGTCGATGTTCTCGTGATCGAGCACATTGAGAAGCCGTCGCCGAATTAGGGTGGTGAGTCTGAAGTTCGGCGGGATCAGTCGGGGCTGGTGATGCAGTAAACGTCGCGGTGGCGGGCGCCGGTGGTCATCAGATGTTCGATGTTTTCGACGGTCTGGATGTTGCCGCGCGCGCCTGCGGCGGTGCAGTTGAGCGCGGCGGCGGCGCAGGCGAAGTCGAGCTGGCGCTGGAGCGGCCAGCCTTGCAGCAGGGCGTGGATGAAGCCTGCGTGGAAGATGTCGCCTGCGCCGGTGGTATCGACGACGCGGACGTCGTAGGCGGGGGCGTGGCTGAAGCTCCGGCCGTCCCAGGCGAGCACACCTTCTTCGCCGAGCGTGGCGGCGGCGAGCGTGGAACCGTAGCGGCGCTGCATCTGGCGGAGCGCCGTTTCGAGGTCGGACTCGGCCATGAGGCGGCAGGGAAAGTCGCGGCTGACGATGAGGTAGTCGATGCTGCGGATGAGGTCTTCGACGCCGGGATAGAGTTCGTCGAGGTCTGCGATGACGGGGATGCCTGCTTCGCGTGCCCAGCGTGCGGCGAGCGTGGCGGCGGCGGTGTCGTAGCCATCGACGTGGAGGGCGCGGGCGGTGGTGATCCACTCACGGCGGAGGTCGGAGGGTGCGAGGCTGAGGCGCTCGTCGCGGCGGCAGAGCACGGTGCGCTCGCCGCCGCCATCGACGAGGATGAGCGACTGCGGGCTGATGCCGCCGGGGACGGTGAGGATCTGCGTTTCGACGCCGGCCTTTTCGAAGGCTTCGAGGTGGAGTTCGGCGGCGTGGTCGTCACCGAGCTTGCCGACGTAGCGGGTCTTCAAGCCCCAATGCTGGCAGGCGACGACGGTGGAGGCGACCTGTCCGCCGGGGAGGATGCTGGAGCCGGTGTACTCGACTTTGGAGCCGCGCGCGGGGAAGTTGGAGAGCGGGATGAGCGTGTCGGTGGCATTGAGCCCGACGCCGACCAGATCGACCTTCGACGAAACCGTCATACTTTGAGTGTAACGGTAGCGGTAACTTCTGCAAGGTTCCTTTAAGCTCAAGAGATGCCTTTGTATTGCGATGTCGCGTTGCCTGTGCCGCTGGACCAGTCGTTTACCTATGCGGTGAATGGTGCGGCTCCCGCGGTTGGTGCGCGGGTGCTGGTGCCGTTCAGCGGGCAGCGGCTGATGGGCGTGGTGGTGCGAGTGCATGAGGACGCTCCTGCGGCGGAGTTTCAGGTGAAGCCGGTGCAGCAGGTGTTGGATGACGCGGCGCTGCTGCCTGAAGAGTTGATGGAGCTGGCGCGGTGGATTGCGGCGTACTACGTGGCTCCGCTGGGCGAGGTGCTGCGCGGGATGCTGCCGCTGAGTGCGGAGGTGAAGCGGCATTTTGTATATCGGATTGCCGAGGCTGGGCGGCGCGTGTTGTATGAGGGCGCGGCGAAGGGGGCTTCGCGGCGGTCGCGTCTTTCTGCGGAGGAGCAGAACCGCGAGTATGCGGTGCTGAATTATCTGGAGAGCGGTGAGACTGCAAAGATGGCGGCGTTGCGGTCGGCGACTGGCGCGAATAAGGGTTTGCTGGAGGGGATGGTCCGCAAGAAGTGGCTGGTGCGTGAGGCGATGGCGGAAGAGCGCGATGCGCGGCGGCTGGAAAAGGTGGCGGTGCTGCGGGGATCGCTGGCGAGTGAGGAAAACCGCAGGTCCTTCGACTCCGGCGACAAAAGCGCCGCCTCCGCTCAGGATGGCAATTCTTTTTGTGGGTCGTTGGGCTCTGGCGGCAAGAACGCCTCTTCCGCTCAGGATGACAATTCTTTTTGCGGGTCGTTGGGCTCTGGTGGCAAAAGCGCCGCCTCCGCTCAGGATGACAATTCAAAATCTGAATCGCTGGTGCGGTTGCCGAAGTTGAATGAGAACCAGTTGGCGGTGATGGCGGAGCTGGCGGCGGTGGGTGGGCGGATGCGGGTGCGCGATCTGCGGATGACGCTGGAGCGCATGGGTGTGCCGGGTTCGACGCTGGGGACGCTGGTGAAGCGCGGGCTGGTGGCGATTGAGGAGACGGCGGAGGCGTTTCACTTTGGCGGCGTGGCGGCCGAGGGCAAGAAGCACGCGCATGAACACGATTTGAACGAAGTGCAGATGGAGGCGGTGGCGACGATTGCAGCGGCGCTGGCTGCGGGCGCGTTCAAGCCGCATCTGCTCTACGGCGTGACGGGTTCGGGGAAGACGACGGTTTATTTTGCTGCGATGCGGCGGGCGCTCGATGCGGGGAAGTCGGCGCTGCTGATGGTGCCGGAGATTGGGTTGACTCCGGCGATGACGGGGCAACTGGTGGCGGCGTTTGGGGATGAGGTGGCGCTGTTGCATTCGGCGCTGACGCCGGACGAGCGGGCGGAGCAGTGGCACAGGATTCGGCGTGGCGAGGCGCGCGTGGTGGTGGGGACGCGGTCGGCGGTGTTTGCGCCGCTGGTGAAGCTGGGCCTGGTGATTGTGGACGAGGAGCACGACGGCAGCTACAAGCAGGAGGAGACGCCGCGCTATCACGG
>NZ_DASUBE010000010.1:0-8762 GCF_035763405.1 Edaphobacter sp. | reverse complement strand
GGATGGGCCGCTGGTGAAGCCGCTGTGGCTGCTGGGTTGCGGCGTGGTCGGGCTGGTGACTTCGTTCCTGTTTGTGTGGATTACGGAGTACTACACGGAGTATCGCTACCGGCCGGTGCAGTCGATTGCGAGAGCTTCTTTGACGGGACCGGCGACCAACATTATCAGCGGGCTGGCGGTAGGGATGGAGACACCGGCGATGCCGGTGATTGCGATCTCCGCGGCGCTGCTGCTGAGTTACTACTTCGGCGTGCAGGGACTGGCTGGCGTGGCGGGAATCTCCGACTATGCCAAGGGTATCTACGGGACGGCGATCGCTACGATGGGGATGCTGAGCTGCGCGGCTTACATTCTGGCGATGGATACGTTTGGGCCGATTACGGATAATGCGGGCGGGATTATCGAGATGTCGAACCAGCCGGATGCGATTCGCGAGCGGACGGACAAGCTGGACTCGGCTGGCAACACGACGAAGGCGCTGACGAAGGGCTACGCGGTCGGGTCGGCTTCGCTGGCGGCGTTTCTGCTGTTCTCCGCGTACCTTGAGGAGATCAAGGCGATTGTGGGCGACAAGGTTGCGAACGCTGGCGGCTACATGCCTGCCGGGTGGAACTTCACGACGGTGAATCTGGCGCAGGTGCCGGTGTTTGTTGGGGCGATGCTGGGTGCGATGCTGGTGTTTCTGTTCAGCTCGATGGCGATTAAGGCCGTGGGGCGCACGGCGCAGAAGGTGGTCGAGGATGTGCGCGACCAGTTCCGCGAGAACCCGGGCATTATGGCCGGGACGTCGAAGCCGGACTATGGGCGGTGCGTCCACATTGTGACGGGCGCGGCTCTGAAGGAGATGGTGCTGCCCGGGGCTCTGGTGGTGGCGCTGCCGGTGATTGTGGGGCTGCTGTTCCGGCACTTCTCGTCGAGCTACCAGGCGAACACGGCGATCTATGCTCCGGGAACGATTCTGCCGGTGCCGGCGATTGCCGGTGTCCCGGTGAATCTGGCAGGGGCCGAGGCCGTGGCCGGGTTGCTGATGGTCGGCACCATTGCCGGTGTGCTGATGGCGATGCTGATGAATAATGGCGGCGGCGCGTGGGACAACGCAAAGAAGTACATCGAGACCGGACAGCTTGGCGGCAAGAAGTCGGAGGCGCACAAGGCTTCGGTGGTGGGCGATACGGTGGGTGATCCGTTCAAGGACACTGCCGGGCCGAGTTTGCATGTGCTGATTAAGCTGCTGGCGACGATCACGCTGGTGCTGGCTCCGCTGTTTGTGTAGTCGCCAGCTCTCTGTCTCGTATGTATTCGAGACAGAGAGCCACGCGAGAGGTGTAGTATTACCAGGTAACACCAAGGAGCACCCGTTATGCCAACACCTTCCACAACTAGCCTGAAGCTTGACTCGGGGACGAAGGCCCGCGTGCAGCGCCTGGCTGCTGCTCGCCGGCGCTCGCCCCACTGGATGATGCGCGAAGCGATCGAGCAGTATGTGGAGCGAGAAGAAAAGCGCGAGCAGCTACGCGAGGATGCGGTTGCGGTCTGGACCCACTTTCAGGAGACCGGGCTGCATGTGACGGCAGAGGATGCAGACGCATGGCTTGCAAAACTGGAAGCAGGGAGAAAGGCTGCCAAGCCTAAATGTCACGTCTGAAGTGGTCCGAAGCTGCTCTCCTTGACGTAAGCCGCCTTCATGGGTTTCTGGTTCCTAAGAGTGCGGAGGCCTCGCAGCGCGCCGTTCGTGCAATTCGACAAGGCGTGAAAGCTCTTGGAAGACATCCGGAGATTGGACGTCCTGTTGAGGAGATGCTGCCTGAGTTTCGAGAATGGATTATCGAGTTTGGGCAGGGCGCGCATGTGGTGCTGTATCACTATGACCAAAAACAAAAAGAGGTAGTACTCCTCGCTATTCGTCATGGGCGGGAAGCGGGATATTGAAGGTTCTACTGATTGGTTCAGGAGGCGGCAGGACAGGAGTCATTTCTGCTCCATTCCCGGTACAATCTTGTTCGGGAGTTTTGGTTTGACCTGTTGAGGGTAGGGGCATGGCAAGACAGTCTGGGACCGGGTTGGCGGAGAAGAAAAAGACGACGGCTTCACTGAGCCACGAGCAGTTGGTGGAGTTCTACCGGCTGATGTATCTGTCGCGCCGGACGGACGACCGCGAGATTGTGCTGAAGCGGCAGCAGAAGATTTTTTTCCAGGTCTCCTGCGCGGGCCACGAGGCGCTGCTGGTGGCGGCGGGCATGGCGATGCGTCCGGGGTACGACTGGTTCTTTCCGTACTATCGGGACCGGGCGATCTGCCTGGCGTTGGGCAATACGGTCGAGGAGCAGTTGCTACAGGCAGTGGGCGCGGTGGAGGACATTGCCAGCGGCGGGCGTCAGATGCCTTCGCACTGGTCGAGCACGAAGCTGAATATCGTTTCGACATCGTCTTCGACGGCGACGCAGTGCCTACATGCGATTGGCTGCGCGGAGGCTGGGCGCTATTTCTCGCGCCATCCCGAGGCCGCGGCGAAGCATGAGGGCGACTATCGCCAGTTTAAGGACGTGAAGTTTCATGGCGACGAGGTGGTGTACGTCTCGATTGGCGAAGGCTCGACGAGCCAGGGAGAGTTCTGGGAGTCGCTGAATACGGCGTCGAACGGCAGGTTGCCGGTGGTGTATGTGGTCGAGGACAACGGCTACGCGATCTCGACGCCGGTGGAGGCGAATACTCCGGGAGGGAACATCTCGCGGCTGGTGCGGAACTTTCCGAACTTCCACTTTGCTGAAGTGGATGGCACGGACCCGATTGCGAGCTACGAGGCGATGGTCGAGGCAGTGGCTTACTGCCGCGCCGGGCATGGGCCTGCGCTGGTGCATGGGCATGTGATTCGTCCTTACTCGCACTCGCTGAGTGACGACGAGCGGAACTATCGCTCGGCGGCGGAGCTGGAGGCGGACTCGCTGCGCGACCCCATCTCGCGGATGCAGATGTGGCTGCTGCGGGAAGGGATTCTGGATGCGGACGCGATCAATCGGCTGGAGCGGCAGGTGGACGATGAGGTGCAGCGCGCTGCCGACCGTGCGATTCATGCGGCGCTGCCGACGGTGGAGTCGATTCCGAAGCACGTGTATTCGGAGGACCTGACACCGATGGACGCGCGCTTCAACTCGGAGCCGGTTGCGACGGCTGACGCATCTGAGCGCACGATGGCCGACCTGATCAACTGCTGCCTGAAGGATGAGATGCGGCGCGATGAGCGGATCGTCGTCTTTGGCGAAGATGTGGCCGACGCGACGCGCGACGAGGCGCTGCGTGCGGGCAAGCTGAAAGGCAAGGGCGGCGTCTTCAAGCTGACCTCGGGTTTGCAGACGGAGTTTGGCAACGACCGCTGCTTCAACTCGCCGCTGGCAGAGGCGAACATTGTGGGACGCGCGATTGGCATGGCTGTGCGCGGGCTGAAGCCGGTGGTCGAGATCCAGTTCTTCGACTACATCTGGCCGGCGATGCACCAGATGCGCAACGAGATGGCGCTGATGCGGTGGCGCTCGAACGGCACCTATAGCTGCCCGATGGTGGTGCGGGTGCCGATTGGCGGCTACCTGACGGGCGGTTCAATCTATCACTCGCAGTCGGGCGAGAGCATCTTTACGCATACGCCGGGCGTGCGTGTGGTGATGCCGTCGAATGGGCTCGACGCGCTTGGACTGCTGCGGACGGCGATCCGCTGCGACGATCCGGTGCTGTTTCTGGAACACAAGCGGCTTTACAGGGAGACGTTTGGGCGTGCGGCGTATCCGGGGCCGGACTATACGATTCCGTTTGGCAAGGCGA
This sequence comes from Edaphobacter sp., assembly GCF_035763405.1. Taxonomy (NCBI): domain Bacteria; kingdom Pseudomonadati; phylum Acidobacteriota; class Terriglobia; order Terriglobales; family Acidobacteriaceae; genus Edaphobacter; species Edaphobacter sp. The sequence goes on along the minus strand of NZ_DASUBE010000010.1, from coordinate 4,949 downwards.
AGATTGTACAGCGCGGAAAAGACCTGACCGTCGTGACCTATGGAGCCATGGTGCCGCGCGCATTGCAGGCAGCGCAGAAGCTCTACCGTGAGGCGGGGATCGAGGTGGAGTTGATTGATCTGCGCAGCCTTTCGCCGTACGACTGGGAGACGATTGCCGAGAGCGTGAAGAAGACGAACCGCGTGATTGTGGCCCATGAGGACATGCTGAGCTGGGGCTATGGCGCGGAGATTGCCGCGCGGATTGGCGAAGAACTGTTTCATGATCTGGACGCTCCTGTGCGCAGGGTGGCGGCGATGGACACTTTCGTGGCATACCAACCGCTGCTCGAAGATGCGATTCTGCCTCAGGCGGAGGATCTGTACAGGGCGATGGCGGACATGGCTGCGTACTGAGGCGGGTTCCTCTGGCAGCCTGATTTTTTCGAGAGCCGCGCAACTGAGGCAGAGGTTCGGGGTCTGCCCTTGTAGTCGTATTTGTCCGGAACTCGTCTGGATAGCTGTTTGGGCGCGGAGTGGATATGAAACTTGCTCGAATTTCTGCTGAAGTTGCTGGCCCCGTGCGGGCAGCGGTTGTGGGCGCGCTCTGCGTTCTGATGGTGGGGCAGCCGTTGCTGGCGGCGCCGCCCGCGATGAAGCGGTCGCGCACACGCACCAAGGGAGAGATTCAAGGCCAGGAGCGTGTGCTGCATGTGCTGAACCGCTTCACCTTCGGGCCGAGGCCGGGAGACGTGGCTGCGGTGGAGGCGATGGGGGTGCGGCAGTGGTTTGAACAGCAGTTGAACCCTGACAGCATTAACGACTCGGCGCTCGATGCGCGGCTGGCGATGTTTCCCGCGATGAACATGCCGCAGTTGGAACTGATGCAACGCTATCCAAGTCCGCAGATGCTGCGGCAGATGGTGAACAGAGACCTGCCTCTGCCTGCCAATCCTGTGGAACATGCGATTTACGCGGACCAGATCGCGTTTATGCAGCTTAGAAAAGAGAAGCGCGAAGAGAAGACCGTTGCGGCGAACGCGGCCTCGAATGCTGCGATGCAACAGGGAGCCGCGGCCGGCTCCGGCGAGAACATGATGGAGGCGAAGTCGAATGCTTCGCTGCCTGGCGATGGGGTGAACCCCGCGACGCCCTCGATGAAGGAGCATGAGGACGAGTTGTATTCGAACCTCGATGCGGTGCGGATTGTGAACCTGCCGCCGGACCAGAGGATGCAGCGGATTCTGGCCATGTCTCCGGATGAGCTGATTGCGTTTCGCAAGAGTCTGAACCGCAACGAACTGGCAGCGGCAGCGGAGGGGCTTTCGCCGCAACAGAAAGAGATTCTGGTTTCGTTACAGGGCTCGGAGCGGATGATTGGCGAGGAGTTGCTGGCTTCGCGGATGATGCGCGACATTTATAGCGAACGCCAGTTGCAGGCCGTGATGACGGACTTCTGGCTGAATCACTTCAACGTGTATATCCGCAAGAACCAGAATGAGCCTTATCTGCTGCCTGCCTACGAGCGCGATGTGATTCGTCCGCACGCGCTGGGGAAGTTTGAGGATCTGCTGGTGGCAGTGGCCGAGAGCCCGGCGATGATGATGTATCTGGATAACTGGGAGAGCATCGGGCCTGACTCCGTGGCTGCGCATAACGCCCGGAAGGCTGCGGCCCGCGCGAAGAATCCACAGGTGAAACAGGCGCTGAAGGACCACGGCCTGAACGAGAACTATGGACGCGAGCTGATGGAGCTGCATACGGTTGGCGTGCAGTGTGAGGTGAGCAAAGATCGCCCGGTGAAGGACCTCGACAAGGCGTGCGGCAAGGGCTACACCCAGCAGGACGTGATTGAAGTGGCGAAGGTGTTGACCGGCTGGACGATCGACCGGCCATATATGGGCGCGGATTTTCGCTATGAAGACCGTCGCCACGAGCCAGGGACCAAGACTGTGATGGGCGTGAAGATTAAGGAGGACGGCCAGAACGAAGGGTTGGAGGTGCTACACATGCTGGCCACCAGTCCTGCGACGGCGAAGTTTATCTCGACGAAACTGGCTGTGCGGTTTGTCAGTGATACGCCCCCGCCTGCGCTGGTGACGCGCATGGCGGATGCCTATATGAAGAGCGGCGGCGACATCAAGGCGGTGCTGACGGCGATGTTCGACTCGCCAGAGTTCTGGTCGCCGGAGGTATATCGCGCGAAGGTGAAGACGCCGATTGAGTTTGTCGTTTCGGCGGTGCGGGCGAGCGGGGCGGATGTGACCAATGCAGTCCCGCTGGCACAGACGCTGAACAAGCTGGGGATGCCGCTTTATGGAATGCAGACGCCGAACGGCTATGACTGGAAGGCCGAACCGTGGGTGAATACGGGCGACCTGGTCAACCGGATGAACTTTGCGCTGGTGCTGGCTAGCGACCGCGTGCCCGGAGTTACAACGGATTGGACGCGGCTGCTGGGCGATAACGTCGCCGGAGTGCAACCCGCGATGTTGAGGGCTGACAGCGTGGATCAGGCGATTGCGGCGAAAGAGAAGAAGCTGGAGACGTTGCTGCTGGGCCAGCAGGCCACGGACAAGACGCGCACGACCGTGCTGGCGCAGTTTGAGAATCAGGAGAATCAGCAGCAGGCGCTTAAGAGCTTCAGCATTCGTCCCGGTGCACCGGATGCGATGGCTGGTGTGTTAAATGCGGGTGCTCCCAGGGCACAGGCGCGACCTCCGCTGGACAGGCAGGCCGCTGGAATGGCGGGACTTCTGATTGGTTCGCCGGATTTTCAGCGGCGATAAATGAGTCCCGACCGCAACTTCCGATTGTGGCGGGAGTTAGTTAGAGTGACTGATCTGTTTTTGACTTTGCCTCGGTTCTGACGTGCAAGGAGAACGCTCATGGGATGCAGCAGTTGCGGGATTACTCGTCGTGGATTTATGAAGGGCGGCGCGCTGGCGCTGGTGGGTACGTCTACGATTCCCAGCTTTTTGACACGCAGCGTGATGGCCGAGATGACGACGGCTGCCGCCAATAAAAAGAAGTTGGTGGTGCTCTTTCAGCGCGGCGCGGTGGATGGGCTGAACATGGTGGTTCCGTATAAGGAATCGAACTACTACGCGATGCGGCCGACGATTGCGATCAAGCAGCAGGAGGTGCTGGATCTGGACGGCTTCTTCGGATTGCATCCCGCGATGGCTGCACTGAAGCCGCTGTATGACCAGGGACATCTGGCCATTGTTCACGCGGCCGGCTCGCCGGATACGACGCGCTCGCACTTTGACGCGCAGGATTATATGGAGAGCGGTACTCCGGGTGTGAAATCGACTACGGACGGCTGGCTGAACCGCGCGTTGCAGGCGGAGTTGCTCCGCGGGAAGCCGTCGGCCTTCCGCGCTGTGGCGCTGGGGGCTCAGATTCCGCGCACGCTGGAGGGGAAGGTCCCGGCGATTGCGCTGAATAATCTGGCGGACTTTTCGGTGGGCGGTCGTGGACCGAAGGCTGCGCCGATCAGCAATGCGTTTCAGTCGATGTATGACGACAGCACGGATTCGCTGCTCCACGGTACAGGCGAGGAGACGTTCGAGGCGATCAAGATGTTGAAGGCGGCTGACCCGGCGCAGTATCAGCCTGCGGCAGGTGTGGTTTATCCCAATACGCCGTTCGGCAACAGCCTGAAGCAGGTGGCTCAGTTGATGAAGGCGAACCTGGGTGTCGAGGCGGCTTTCTCCGACATTGGCGGGTGGGACACGCACCAGAACCAGGGCAACTCGAACGGCCAGTTGGCCAACCGGCTCAAGGACTTCTCCGACTCGATTGCTGCCTTCTGGCAGGACATGGGGACGGATGCCGAGAACGTGACGCTGGTGACGATGTCCGAGTTTGGCCGGACGGCACGGCAGAACGGCACCGGTGGCACCGATCATGGTCATGCAAACGCGATGCTCGTGCTGGGCGGGCCGGTGAAGGGCGGCAAGGTCTACGGGAAGTGGCCCGGGCTGGAGAACGATCAGTTGAACGAAGGCCGCGACCTGAAGGTGACGACGGACTTTCGGCGAGTACTGGGCGAGGCCGCCTACAAAACGCTCGGATCGAAGAACCTTGCGCTGGTATTTCCGGGCTACGAAGTGGACCCCGGGGACTTTCTGAACTTCATCTAACGATTGCAGAGTTACGGACAGGCCGCTGAATCTGAAGGATTCTGCGGTCTTTCTATTTATGGAAGGCGGTGACGGAAAGGTTACAAGATAGTGGAAAAGTGTGGACAACTTTTCCCCGGGGTTGGCGTCTTATCGAGTGTAGTCAGCAAGTGCCGGGCTGGCAGTTCCCACAGGTCCGGTATCAATCATCCGCAACAACGCTTTCCCCGCCAACAAGTAAGGCCTCCAGTGTATCGGAGGCCTTCACGCCTTTTGGGGTGTTGCTTTAGGAGAGCCCGAATCGGCGGTCGAGTGCAAAGGTTCCGGCTCCGTAAAAGAGGAGCATCAGGGCAATGGCGAGCAGGGCCAGGGGGTACTCCGACCCACCGTAGCCGTGGTGGCGCGTGACCAGGACGATGGCGAAGGCCATGTTGACTGCAACCATGAAGGCCGCGAAGCGGGTGAGCAGGCCGACAAGCAGAAGGATGCCGCCGACAAATTCAGTCAGGGCCGAGACATAGCCCAGCCAGGCGGGAAGGCCAAATGCTGTAACGAAGTGGCCGGAGTGCTGGAGCGGCGCGAGCAGGTTGCCGTGGAAGAGGATGGCCGGGACGACTTTGCCGTAGCCGTGGGCGACCATGGCTGCGCCGAGAACGAGGCGGAGAAGGAATGCTCCCCAAGGCTGGAGGTTATTGAGCGATTTCGACATTTATTAATGAAGGTAAAGCGGAAGGCTGTGAGCGGGCTGTGGATTTTGACTGCGGGTGCCGAATCGGACACGGGTGGATTGGATAGCGGCTGACGAATCGGAATGCTCGGTTCCGGGGATCATGCAGGCGAGAAA
>NZ_DASUBE010000009.1:0-5319 GCF_035763405.1 Edaphobacter sp. | reverse complement strand
AGGCGCGGACGCACCTGCTCGTCGAACATGGGCTTGAGTTCGTTAGGTGGGCCGGGGAGCAGGATGATGATCTTGCGATGAGTCTCGCCATTGGGGCTGGGGACGACGGTGTCGAGATACTGGCCGGGGGCGCTGCCGTTTTTGTTTTCAAGGATGTTTGCGCCCGCGAGTACGTCGGCCTGTTTGGCATTGTTGGGCGGCATGACCATCTGGCGTGCGGCGAAGCGTTTGTATATGGCCGTGAGGATGTCATTGTCCGGGTGGAGCTCGACGCCGAGCGCGGCGGCTGCGGCTTCGCGCGTGAGATCGTCTTCGGTGGGGCCGAGTCCGCCGGAGAAGACGACGATGTCGGCGCGCTCGATGGCGATGGAGGCAGCTCCGGTGAGGTGCGCGAGGCTGTCGCCGACGATGGTCTTGAAGGCGACTTCGACGCCGAGGTCGTTGAGTCGGCCAGTGAGGAAGAGCGAGTTGGTGTCCTGGCGATAAGGCGTCAGCATCTCGGAGCCGACGGCGATGATTTCGGCGATCATGGTTTCGTGCAGTCCATTCCTTGCCGGTTGGGTCAGGGTGCTCTGTGCGTCCGGCTGCATTGTGCTGAATAAATCTATTCTATTGATTCAGTAGACAATCGAGAGATGGACGGCGTCGCCTTTTGTCACTCGATAGCCTGCGGGCGGGGTCTGCGCGACGACCATGGCGGTGGAACTGCCTGCGACAGGCGCGGCAGATTGGGCGGGCGCCGGTGCGGCAGGCTGCGCAGGGCCGGTGGTGATCGGCGGCAGCGTGGGAGCGGCGGGTTTAATCTCCTCTGCGCTGACAACGCGCAGGCCGGCGGCGGAGGCTCGTGCGGCAGCGGACATCAGCGGCAGGCCGACGAGCGAGGGCATCACGAAGGCAGATGCGGTTGCGGTGTTGGGGTCAGGGGGCTGGCTGAGCAGCAGGCTTACGCGGGGGCGTTCGATGCCGCTGGCGTTGGGGCCGGGCGTTTGCGCGAGGACAGTGCCGGGATCTCCGGGCGCCTGCATGTAGGCGAGCGTGCCTACGTCGAGCGCGAGGCGACGCAAGTTGATGGAGGCGGTGCGGTCGGATTCGCCGGTGAGGTCAGGCACCGCGACCCGCTGCGGGCCAAGGCTTTCGGTGACGCGCACAGTGTATTGGTGACGCACGGTGGTTCCGGGCGCGGGCGACTGGCCGAGGATGAGTCCGGCGGCGGTGTTGTTCGAGTAGAAGCGGTCTTCGAGGGTGAGGCGGAGTCCGCGATGGCGGGTCTGGTCGCCTGCGTCGGCAAGCGTCTGGCCGATGAGGCTGGGGACCGTGACCTCGCGGCCGTGGATGGCCAGCCGCATCGAGATGAAGGCCGAGGTGAGGAAGACAGCAAACATCGCCAGCGCGCCCAGGACGAGGTTGAAGAAGCGGTTGATGGCGCGGACGCGGACCTTCATGGGGTTAAGGATATATCTACCCCTGCTGCCGGTTGATCCGTTTTCTGAACAGATGATTCTCCACCGTACAGCCAGAGGAACTTGTCGAGATCTTTGAAGCTGAATGAGCCAAGACCATAGAAATCTCTGAACGCGACCATTACCTTCCGAAACACGGGGTAGACCCGGATGTCCGCATTTCTTTTGAAGAAGCTCGCAAAGGGTTTCCGCTTTTGCAATCTCCGGAGATACCTATCAACGTGCGAATCGTAGATTGGGTACGATTCAGGATTGTGCCAACTACAATATTTGGTCGCAAACGAGAAAAAGCTGCGCTCTTTTCCTTGAATAGTAACTCTGGAAATCTTATCGACGATTTCAGGCAAACCAGATGCCAAGGCAGCATCGATGTTGTTGGCATTGCTATGTATGTGGATTGCAACATCCATTACAGCGAAGATTTGCGTGGAGTACAGACGGTTGAGCGTCACGACTTTCAGGAGGACATGGCGAATATCGGTGTTGGCAGGAAATATCGCAAACAGTTCACTAAGCGCCCCCTCGACGACGTCATTCTCATGATCGAATTTGTCGCAGGCAGTCTTCACGAGTTCTACAGTTGGTTCGCACAGGTTTGTGTTCATGGCAACAATCCTTCTGTCGGTCGAAATCTGATAATAGTAGATTCCCCCGCTTCGCTGCGGAATGGCGGTGCAAAAGAACAGACAACTGAAACTGCGGACTCGGGGAATGCGTTTTTTCCCACCCATCGCAAAAAGCGCGATGGATGGGGCACCCGAGCGTTAGTGGCGGTTGAAGAAACTGCAACTGCAAAGGCAAAGCAGGTCCTCTGCCTTCGGCCGAGATGACGTGTGTTGGTAGCGAGTTTGGGAACAACAGATTCCTTCGCTTCGCTACGGAATGGAAATGCAAAATTAGCTGCGGAATGGAAATGCAAAAAGAAGATTTCCGTTAACGCCGGTTGTCGGTGGCGGGTTCGGGGTGGATGAAGAGGCGGGTGACTTCGGGGCAGTCTTGTTTGAAGGCGTCTTCGAGGGCGGAGATGGTGGCGTGGACCTCGGACATGGGCAGGTCGTCGGGCAGGGTGGCGTGGCAGCTTACCTGGATGCGGTTGTTGAGGCGGGTGACGAAGACCTCGTGGATGTCGAGGATCTCGGGGAACGCCTGCGCGACGCGGCGGAGGCGGACTTCGAGCTGGCGGTCGGGTTCGAGCGACTCGGGCCGCTCGATGGTGGCGGGCTCGCTTTCGATGTGAGTGAGGATGGAGGCGACCTCGGGGACCTCGCGGCTGATGTCGGCTTCGAGCTGCGTGACAAGCGCGTGGGCGTCGCGCAGGGTCATCGATTCGGGGACTTCGAGGTGCTGCTCGACGTGGAGCTGGTGGTTGTACTCCTGCACGGTGACGTCGTGGATGGCGAGGTTGGAGCGCGCGGCGACGGCGCGGATACGGTCGTGGACGCTTTCGGCCAGCGACGCCGTGGGGATGGAGTGGACGACGACATCGGCCCCGGGGAGATGGCGTTGGACGGCCTCGGTTGCAGCGAGCGTGATCTGCTCGGATCGCTGGAAGGTGAGGTTGCGCGGCATCCCTAGCGTGACGTCGGCAAAGTAGCTGGAACCGGCGCGGCGGGTGCGGACGCGATTGACCGAGAGAACGCCGGGGATGGCGGCGAGGTCGGCGGCGAGGTCGCGCGTTTGGCTTTGAATTTCGGATGGCGTGGCGTCGGTGAGTGCGTCGATGGTGCGGCGTGCAAGCTGCCAGGTGACGTAGAGGATGACGAAGGCAACGATGATGGCGGCGATGGGGTCGGCCAGTTCGAGGCTGGGGATGTGCCAGTAGCGGCCTGCGTAGGTGGCGGCCAGTCCCAGGAAGACTGCGGAGGAAGACCATATATCGGTGCGGAAGTGGAGCGCGTCTGCTTCGAGCGCGTCGCTGTTGTACTGGCGGGCGACGGCCTGGAGGCGGCTGGAGCGGGTGAGGTCTACCGCGATGGAAAGCAGCAGGACGACGAAGGGCCAGACGGAAAAGGCCAGCGCGAGATGTTCGCGCGTGACGATGCGGTCGATGGACGCGGTGAGAATCCAGATGGCCGAGCCGAGCATGAGGATGGCTTCGATGGCGGCGGAGAGGCTTTCGACTTTGCCGTGGCCGTAGGTGTGGCTGGCGTCGGCGGGGCGGTCGGAGAGCTGCACAGAGAAGTAGGTGATGGTGGCGGCGATGACGTCGATGCCCGAGTGTGCTGCCTCGGACAACATGCCGAGCGAGCCGGTGAGCAGGCCGGTGAGGAGCTTGAGCAGCGTGACGCAGGCAGCGGCCAGCACGCTGAAGAGAGCGGCGGAACGTTTAGCGTCGAGCGCTGGCTCGGTGGTGGCTGCGAGGCTCATGCAGAGATGCTACAGGGAACGGGGATGAGGGAATAGGCATTCGGTCAGGGTTTGGCGGCGCGGTAGAGGCCTGCGGCGCAAAAGATGTACGCAGTTCAAGCAGCTATATCGGATGCTGCGCTGACCTCAAGGCTCTTGCCGAGAGCTTTCATTGCTGCGGCGATGCCGTCGATTCTGGATGTGTGACGGATGTTGGTGAGACGGTTCACTTCCTGAGGGGAGGTATGGAGCCTCTTCGCAAGTTCGGCGGGACGTACTTTTTGCCTCAGCATCTCATTCAACAACAGCACCTTAGCGGCAACGCTGACTGGAAGTTCAACGAACCGCTGTCCGCGCTTGAGCGGGGAAGGAGCAGGAACGACGCGACCTTCTTCAAAGTAGAAGTCGAGCGCCGTCTCCAGCGCATCCTTTGCGGCGCGGAGCGATTGTTCTTCGCTCTTGCCCTGTGTAATTGCCTCTGGAATGTCGGGGAAGGTGACGAGAAAGAACTTGCCGTCGCGGCGCAGTTTAACGGGGTATCGCATGTTCGTCTCCTATTTCAGGCCCAACTGCTTCTTGATTGCAGCCACTAGTCCAGTGCCGAGTTCCTTGTTGTGCATGGGGAGGACGGATTGCTTTCCATGGAGTGTGACCTTCAGGTGCGATCCTATGCCCGGCTTGAAGGTAGCTCCCTGGTCAGCCAGCCAACGCGTGAACTCACTACTCTTCACAGATGTTGACTATAAACAATATTGTTTATAGTCGCAAGGAAGTGACTTACGGTTTGGCGGCGCGGTAGAGGCCTGCGGCTCCAAGAGTGTAGCTGGTCCAGGTGGCCTGGATGAAGCCTGCGTTTTGGATGAGTTGCAACATGCGGGGTGGGCGGGGGAATCGCTCGACCGAGGCGGGGAGGTAGGTGTAGGCGGCGCGGTCTCCGGAGATGAGGCCGCCGATGTGCGGCAGGATTTTTTTGAAGTAGAGGTTGTACGCTGCGCCGGTGAGTCCTTCGGGCCGGTTGCACTCGAGGATGCCGATCTGGCCTCCGGGGCGGAGAACGCGGTGCAGCTCGGCGAGGCCGTCTTCGTAGCTGGCCAGGTTGCGAAAGCCGTAGGCGATGGTGATGAGGTCGATGGAGTTGTCGGCGAACGGGAGGTGGAGCGCGTCGGCTTCGATGGAGGTGATGTTGTGCCCGGCGAACTTTTTCTCCGCGAGCGCGAGCATCGGGCGGGAGAAGTCTGCGGCGAGAATGGGTTCAGGTTGCCCAGGTTCCATAGAGATTTGTGGCGCTTCGCCCACCTTAGCGACGATACGGCCGTCGCGAAGATGGGGCACCCGGTTTTGAGGCTGAGGTCGATATTTGTAGAGCGCCATCGTCATGTCGCCGGTGCCGCAGCAGAGGTCGAGCACGACGGCTTCGGGGCGCTCAAGCGTTTTGCGAAATGCGTGGGCGGTGCGGTTCCACAGCCAGCGGTCGAGCCCGAAGGTGAGGATGTGATTGGCGCGGTCGTAGGTG
>NZ_DASUBE010000008.1:0-28973 GCF_035763405.1 Edaphobacter sp. | reverse complement strand
CTGATTAAAGGCTATCAGGCGCGTCAAGGGGCAGGGTGTGGAAAACAATCCTGACTTCATCCATGCCTGATCAAACGAGGGCGGTTCGCGTCTTCGCGCGAAGGCCCACTCATGCGATAAGGCTGCATGAATGGGGCACCCGGCGTTGCTGTAGTTCACGCTCACGTTTCTCCGCTTCTATCGCGGCTTTCACATCATCAGGGTTGACGCGGAGGATCGTATCCATCGCCTTGCTAAACGTGTTGTATTCAGGATTGCTTTTCATTGTTTCATCTTCGGTTTGTAAGGGTTGCTTTTCAAACTCTTCTTGAGTCGATCTGGATGTTTATCGAAAAAGTCTTTGCCAATTTTGTCTAACAATGAGAATGACTTGGCGTTGACGATCCAACATTTGCAGGCCTTATCGCGGTCGTGTCCTGCTAGGACTGCCGCAGTTACTCCATCACCAGAATAGTGCTTTTCAAAGTTACTCAATCGGCCCCGAGCATGACCGTTGTCCAAACATGGAAGTGCCGCGTATGAGTTCATTACGCATCTCTGGACAACTCCAGCGATCAAATCCGCCGGCTGTAGCAAGGTAGTCTTCTTAGGAAGAAATTGATGTTTTCGCAAGTCTTGAAGTTCGCTATTTTGATTGTCGAAATCGGCGAACACTTTCCGAATCTCGTGCTCTCGATCACCCTTCTCGTAGACATAGTGAACGGCATTCTTACGGCGGCCTTCATCCTTTAGGAGTGCCTCTAAATTCAACAGAGCTACATAGGCGCATCCTGAGAAAGCCGGGCCTAGTTCGTGGGGATGCGCGGCACCGGATAGGACTTTGTCGAACTCCTGCACCTCAATTGACGCACTCAGGATATACACCTCTTGTCGATTGACGATGGCCGCGAGCTTCTTCAGAAATTGAATGCGTTCCTGCGAAGTCCAGTTCTGCGATCCCAATTTGCACGAAGGAGTATTGAAATCGGTGAAGTGAAATACCTTCTTATCTGTAGCGATTTCCCAATCACTTTCAATCTGCTCCGCGACATCGGCGGGGGCTAAAAATCCGCCAACAGTGATAACGGGGTGGCAGTCATCTTTACCAGCACCATCAAAGTAGACGCGCAGTGCCACTAGTATGCCCTCTCTCGCACGGCCAAAGACAATGCCCGAAATCTCGCGGGCATTCACAGGACACCTCCATCATCCCCCACCCCAGTTGATTCGGAAAGTATATATTTACCGCGAGGATTCCCTCAGGGGCTAAAGAGGGTGTTGAAAAAGTGTCTCGCCGGGAAGAAAGCGTACCTCAGCGGCTAAAGCCGCGTTGATTTTGCAGCGTTAGCGGCACGGCTGAAGCCGTGCCCTTAAGCAAAACTGACTTTTTCAGCACCCTCTTTCAGCCCTTGAGGTTTGATTGGGCTTTTACCTGGGGCTACCCTTCCATGAACGAGCCACAAGCGGCTCGTTTCTGGGGCGGTTCGCCCCAGGCTGGTATATGTCGCGCCTCTGGCGCTCTTCACGGTGCGCTTCATGGAGTTCTCACGCAGACTCTAAGGAAGGTCTGATTAAGTCGGCGAAGATTCCCTCAGGGGCTAAAGAGGGTGTTGAAAAAGTGTCTCGCCGGGAAGAAAGCGTACCTCAGCGGCTAAAGCCGCGTTGATTTTGCAGCGTTAGCGGCACGGCTGAAGCCGTGCCCTTAAGCAAAACGGACTTCTTCAGCACCCTCTAAAGCCCCATTGCATTGAAGGACGTTATGGCGTGGCTGAAGCCACACCCCTTCAAAGCGAAGACTTAATCAGAGGTTCCTTAAAGTCCCTTGAATTGGCTGGAGTTTTCGCAGGGCTGAAGCCCTGCGCTCCCACCGAAACGCACAAAGCGCGCATTTTTCGGCAGCCTGTGAAGCCATGCCTCTTCAACGCTATGACTTAATCAGAACTTCCTTCGGGCTTTGGTGTCCGTCATTTCTGTGGCAGTGCAATAATGCGGGGATGAGTGGACGGGGTGGTTGGCAGGGGTTGAATCGGCGGCGGTTTCTTGCGGTTTGTTCGGCGGCGGGAGTGGGGCAGACGTTGCTGCCCGGTGTGTTGTTGGGGATGGCGGCTGAGGTTGAAAGCGATGGCGCGGGGGTGAGCGGGGCCGCGCTTCTGAAGATTACTCCCGAGATGATCGATGCGGCGGCGGCGATTGCCGGGCTGCGGTTGACGGCGGAGCAGAAGGCGATGATGCTCGGCGGGCTCTCGCGGCAGAGGGATTCGGTGGAGGTGATCCGCACGCTGAAGATGCCGAACAGTGTGGCTCCGGCGTTTGTGTTTGACCCGGTGCCTGCGGGTGTGAAGATTGAGACGGAGCCTGGGCCGGTTCGAGACATGATGCGGATGAGTGCGGCTCCGGATGTTTCGCGGCTGGCGGCGGCTGGTGTTGCGGAAGACTCGGATGACCTGGCGTTTGCTTCGGTGCGTGAGTGGGCGGAGCTGGTGAAGACACGCAGGGTGTCGAGCGTGGCGCTGACGAAGATGTATCTGGCGCGGTTGAGGAAGTATGATCCGCTGCTGCACTTTGTGATTACGTACACGGAGGAGCGGGCGCTGGCTCAGGCCGCGGCGGCGGATGCGGAGATCGCGGCGGGGAGATATCGCGGACCGCTGCATGGGATTCCGTGGGGCGCGAAGGACTTGCTGGCGGTGAAGGGCTACGCGACAACGTGGGGCGCGGCGGGGTTTGAGCAGCAGAGCCTGGACGAAGATGCCACGGTGGTGAAGCGGTTGGATGCGGCGGGCGCGGTGCTGGTGGCGAAGTTGTCGATGGGCTCGCTGGCGCAGGGCGACCTGTGGTTTGGCGGGAGGACGCGGAATCCGTGGAACCCGAGACAGGGGTCGAGCGGGTCTTCGGCGGGGAGCGCGAGCGCGGTGGCGGCGGGGTGCGTGGGGTTTGCGATTGGGACGGAGACGCTGGGGTCGATCTCGGCTCCGTGTACGCGGTGTGGGGTGACGGGGCTGCGGCCGACGTTTGGGTTTGTACCGCGCACGGGTGCGATGGCGTTGAGCTGGACGATGGATAAGATTGGGCCGATTGCGCGGTCGGTGGAGGACTGCGCGCTGGTGCTGAGCGCGATCTATGGGCCGGATGGGCACGACCGCAGCGTGCGGGATGCGGCGTTCCGCTGGGATGCGGGGTTTGACTGGAAGATGCTGCGTGTCGGGTATCTGAAGAGCGAGTTCGATGTGCCTGCAAAGCCTGATGGAACGAGTGAAGGAGCGAAGCGGGACTTTGCGCGCCGCGTTTATGACGCAAAGTACGGCGCGGCGGCGCTGGATACGCTGCGCAATATGGGCGTGAAGCTAGTGCCGATGGAGATGCCGCATGGGTGTCATTTTGGCGATATGACTCCGCTGCTGGAGGCTGAGGCCGCGGCTGCGTTTGAGGAGTTGACCTTGAGCGGACGCGACCGGCTGCTGACGGGGCAGAAGAGTTATGACTGGCCGAATCAGTTTCGCGTGGCGCGGTTTTATTCGGCTGTGGATTATGTGCAGGCGCAGCGGGCGCGGACGCTGGCGATGGCGGCGATGGAGAAGATGTTCGCCGATGTGGATGTGATGGTGACGCCTTCGGACGGTGCGCAGTTGACGGCGACGAACCTGACGGGTCATCCGGCGGTGATTGTGCCGAATGGCGTGCGCGGCGATGGTGCTCCGCTGCCGGAGAAGACGGGCGATGGCGATGTGGGGAACGTGGGCGGGCCGGGGACTCCGGTGTCGATTACGTTTCTGGGGGCGCTGTACTCGGATGCGCGCGTGGCAGCGTTTGCGCGGGTGTATCAGCGGGAGAGTGCGTTTTATTTGATGCGGCCGCCACTGCGCTAGCCCATGTGGCGGACGGTCATCTGGGGGATGCGGACGTTGGGTGGCTGGAGGCAGGCGAAGGCGATGGCTTCGGCTACTTGGGCGGGGTCCATCATGCGGGAGTTGCGGATGGAGTCTTCGGTGCGTCCGTGGCCGAGGGCGAATTCTGATTTGACGCCGCCGGGGAAGATGGTTCCGACCTTGATGCCGTGTTTGCGGAGTTCGGCGTCGAGCGCCTGAGCGAAGCCGGACTGCGCGAATTTTGTGGCGCAGTAGACGGACTCGCCTGCAGTACCTTGCAGACCGGCGACCGAGGAGATGAAGAGGATGATGCCGCTCTTTTGCGCGATCATGTGCGGCACGGCGTGGCGGGAGAAGAGGAAGCCGCTGCGCATGTTGGCGTTCATCAGGGCGTCGTAGTCGGCGGCGGAGGTGTCGATGAGGTCTTTGTAGTTGCCTGCTCCGGCGTTGTTGATGAGGATGTCGAGATGGCCGAAGCGGTTGAGCGCGAGTGCGATGGCTTGCTGCGCGGTTGCCTCTTCGGCGGCGTCTCCGGCGTGGAAGACGGCCTGGCCGCCGAGCGATTCGATTGCGGCGGCGAGCGTGCGGAGGCGGTCTTCGCGGCGCGCGGTGAGGACGAGGTTTGCACCGCGCTGTGCGAGTGCGAGGGCGGTGGCATGGCCGATGCCTGCGCTGGCTCCGGTGACGAGGGCGGTTTTGCCTGCGAGGGGCGCGGCTGTCTCCATTTCTGGATGGTAGCATCCGGTTATGGCGACGGATGTGCTGGGCGGTGTGCTGGTTGAGGCGCGCGGGCTGGTGAAGGAGTATGACTCTGGTGCGCGCGTGGTGGACGGGGTTTCGCTGGAGATTCGGCGTGGCGAGACGCTGGGACTGGTGGGCGAGTCGGGCTCGGGCAAGAGCACGGTTGCGCGGATGTTGCTGCGGCTGATTGAGCCTTCGGCGGGCACGGTGCGGTATGACGGCGTGGATCTGCTGGGTGCCGGTTCGCGCGAGTTGCGGGCGCTGCGGCGGAGAATGCAGATTGTGTTTCAGGACCCTTTCGCGGCGTTGAATCCGAGGATGCGGGTGCGGGAGATTCTGGCGGAGCCGTTTCGGATACATCGAGAACAGGGATCGGGGGACAGGGATCAGCTTGTCCGTATGCTGGACGAGGTTGGGCTTGAAGCCTCGGCGCTCGACCGGTTTCCGCATGAGTTCAGCGGGGGGCAGCGGCAGCGCATTAATATTGCGCGTGCTCTGGCGTTGAAGCCGGAGTTTCTGGCGCTGGATGAGCCGGTAAGCGCGCTGGATGTTTCGGTGGGGGCGCAGGTGGTGGACCTGCTGCGTGAGTTGCAGCGCACGTATGGGCTGACGTATCTGTTCATTTCTCACTCAATGCCGCTGGTGCGGTATCTGTGCGACAGAGTGGCGGTGATGCAACGCGGACGGCTGGTGGAGGTGGGCGAGTGCGAGCAGGTGTGTGCCGCTCCGAGGGACGAGTATACGCGCGGGCTGATTGCCGCGACGCCGGAGATGCCTGCCTGAGCGGATGGAAAGTCGCAGCCGATACAATGGAAGATGGATGACATTCGGCATTAGCTCGCATTGGCATTATGCCTGGCTGGTTGTGGCCTCGTTTATCGCGGGCGTGATGAATGCGATGGCCGGCGGCGGCTCGTTTCTTTCGTTCCCTGCAATGCTTGGGATGGGCGTGATGCCGGTCCAGGCGAATGCAACCAACACGGTCGCGCTGTGGCCGGGGCAGGTGACATCGCTGGCGGCGCTCAAGTCTGACGTCCGCAGAGAACTGCTGCCGGTGGTGGTGCTGGTCTCGATCCTGGGAGGTGTAACGGGCGCGGTTGTGCTGCTCAAGACTCGCCAGGTGACGTTTCTGCATCTGATTCCGTGGCTGCTGCTGATGGGCGCGTCGATCTTCGGAATCAGCGGGCCGGTTTCACGCTGGCTGCGTGCGCGGTCCGCGATGCCCCACGCCGAGCGCAGGCCACGCTTTGTCCCGCTTTTCTGCTCGCTGTTTCCGATTTGCTTTTATATCGGATACTTCGGCGCAGGAGGCGGGTTTCTGGTGATGACCGTGCTTGCCCTGTTCGGCGTGGAAGAGATGCATGCGCTCAACGCCATGAAGATCGTGACCGCCTGCCTTTCGAATGCGGTGGCGATCGTCACGTTTGTCGTGACCGGCGCGGTGGTGTGGCACTATTGCATCATCTCGATGATGTTTGCGGCGGCGGGCGGATACGTTGGGGCGCACTATGCGCGACGCATGAATCCAGAGACTTTGCGCGCCGTGGTTGTAACGACCGGGCTCGTCATTTCGGCCTATTTTTTCTGGAGACAATATTAGATGAGTCAGAATACAGTCGATCTCGTTGGCTACGTCGCGGCTGCCTGTACGACGTTGTCGTTTTTACCGCAACTGCTGCGCGTGCTGAAACTGCGGTCGGCAAGGGACATCTCGCTGGGGATGTTTCTGGTCTTTTCAGTCGGCACGGCGCTGTGGTTTGCCTATGGTCTGCTGGCGCATTCGTGGCCGGTGACGGCGGCTAACGCATTGACGCTTGCACTGTCGCTCAGCATTCTGGTGCTGAAGCTGCGCTTTGACCGCAACGCGATCAAGGAGGTGACAGAGCCATGAGCCATGAAGGCATCCGGTTTGTGAGCGCGGAAGAGGCGGCGCGTGAGAGCGCCGAGGAGGCGCGACTGCACGAGGATGCGGTCACGCCGAAGAAGGTGCGCGTGATGAAGTCCGAGGGCACGGGGGTTGAGATTGAGTGGAAGGATGGGCACCGGAGCGCGTGGAACTTTGCGTGGCTGCGCAATGCGTGTCCGTGTGCGACGTGCCATGACGAGCGGGAAAAGAGCGGGCGGCCTGCCGGAGTGGCGAAGCCAAAGGCAGAGACGCTGCTGGTGATGTACGAGGCTCCGCCGCGTCCGGTCGAAGTGACTCCGGTGGGCAAGTATGCGCTGAAGTTCAAGTGGAACGATGGGCACGAGAGCGGGATTTATTCGTGGGAGTATCTGCGGCGCGTGTGTCAGTGCGAGGCGTGCAGGGCTAAGGCATCCTCCGTATAGGGATAGCCCGACGCGGGCCGATGCGAAACGCGGATTGCCTTCGGGAATGACAACAAAAAGGTGGGGAATGCCTTGAGGATGAGGATGTCACCGGGACTATACCTCCAGGAAAATAGCTACGAGGCTTCATAAGAGCAGGAGGTTGTGCAGCCATGAGCGAAATGAGGGGATTCTTCCCCTTCGTTTCACTCAGGGTCAGAATGACACCGGCATCTGTGGCGTTAAGGTGTGACGCCAAGCATGTGGAGGGCTTCGTCTACCGTGCCGGCTACGAGCAGCACTTCGCGGTTCTTCGGCTTGAGCATGCCTTCGGTGATGCAGTGATCGAGGAAGTGGAGCAGGCCGTCATAGAAGCCGTTGGTGTTGAGGAGAAGGATGGGTTTTTGATGCAGGCGGAGCGTGTGCCAGGCGAGGACCTCGAAGAGCTCCTCGAAGGTGCCGAAGCCTCCGGGAAGCGCGATGAAGGCGTCAGCGTGCTGGCCGATGAGGGCCTTGCGGGTGTGCATGGTGTCGGTGACGTGCAGCTCGGTGATGCCGCGGTGGGCGACTTCGAGATCGACGAGCACCTCTGGAATAACGCCGATGACTTTACCGCCAGCGGCAAGCGCGGCTTCTGCGACGGCGCACATGAGGCCGACCTTCGCGCCTCCGTAGACGACGCCGATGTTTCGTTCGGCGAGCGCGCGGCCAAGAGCTTCGGCAGTCATGCGGTAGACGGGGTCGGCACCGTTAGCGGAAGCGCAGAAGACGGCTATGTTTTGAACCATGTCAGACGAGGATACCAAGACGCGGCGCAGTGCGGCGACCGGCTACTCGCCGAGCATGAGTGTGGATTGGGAGGCCGGTCGCGGCGTATTTGCAGCACGACCGGCCGATGTTTGAGGAAGGCGTCGGCCCGCGCCCAGATTACTTGAGGGTGATGGTGCTTCCGTTGTAGCGAGAAGCAACCTCGATGATGAGCGATTTCGCCTGGTCATCGGTGGTGATGCGCGTTCCCTCGGGAAGATCGAGCGTAACGGCGGTGCCGGCGACGATGGTCAGTTCCTTGTCGCCAGCAAGGACCTTGCGGTCTGTCTTGGAGGAGTTGTTGAGGGTGAACCGGACATCCTTCGTCTTAGCCGACTTGCCCCTGCCGAACATTGCGTGAACGGAAGACAAGGTGACAACCGGGGAAGCGAAGACAACCGGCGACGCCACGAGAGAGGCTGCGGCGAGTGCGATAGCAAGAGTAGAGTTACGGCGATTCATAATAGCTCCCGGAAAATCTGAATTTCGGTTGAAGCTCTCTGCCATGGTTCAGCGAGCCTTGGTGTAGGTGGGTTACGCAGATTTGACCGGCGCGGTTCCGCAAAAGTTGCTAAATATTTTTGCGAGGCGAGAAACGATGAATAAAGCTAATTAATTCATTCCGCACGTCCAGTTGCCGTGACGAAATTCAGACAAAAAAACGCTCTCCCAGGAGAACGATAAAATTGGAATGGAGCGTGAATCGTTTTGAGTCATTTGCTGGACAACATGAACCCGCAGCAACAGCAGGGTATCCAGGCGGTGGACGGACCAGTACTTCTGCTGGCCGGGGCGGGCAGCGGCAAAACGCGTGTGATTACGCACCGGATTGCCTATCTGATTGAAGAGCGCGGGGTACCGGCGGACTCGATTCTGGCGGTGACGTTCACCAATAAGGCTGCCAAAGAGATGGCCGAGCGCGTGGACAGGATTCTGGGGCATGGCTCGCTGGCTAAGCCGCTGCTGTCTACGTTTCACAGCTTCTGCGTGCGTGTGCTTCGGCGCGACATTGAGGCGTTGCAAGTTAACGGTAAAGGGCTGACGCGCACCTTCGCAATTTACGACGAGGCTGACCAGCAGGCTGTGATTAAGACGGCGTTGAAACGGCTGGCTATTGATGACAAGAGTTTGAAGCCGCGTGTGGCGCTGGGAAGAATCTCGTGGGCGAAGAACCACATGATCGATCCGCAGCAGTATTTTCTGGCCAGCGCGAACCCGATGGAAGAGAAGATCGCCCACATCTTCGAGATCTATAAGAAGGAACTGCAGAAGGCGAACGCGCTGGATTTTGACGATCTGCTGCTGGAGACGGTGCGGCTGCTGAAGTCTTCGGGCGAGACGAGAGAGCGATACAACCGGCGCTATCGATATTTGCTGATTGACGAGTATCAGGATACGAACCGTCCGCAGTATGAGTTGATGAAGCTGCTGGCGGGTCCGGAGAAGAACGTGTGCGTCGTCGGGGATGAGGACCAGTCGATCTATAGCTGGCGCGGCGCAGACATTAAGAACATTCTGGAGTTCGAGAAGGACTTTCCGGGCGCGAAGACGATTCGGCTGGAGCAGAACTATCGTTCGACGCAGGTGATTCTGGAGGGCGCGGGCGCAGTCGTTGCGCAGAACACGCAGCGCAAGGGCAAGACACTGTGGACGGCGCGCGAGGGCGGCAGTCTGATTGGCTACTATGAGGCTCCCGATGGCGAGAACGAGGCGCTGTTTGTGGCAGATCGCGTGCAGCGGTATCTGCGCGAGGCGGGTGAACAGGAGAGCTTGCCGCGATGTGCGGTGCTCTATAGAACGAACTCGCAGTCGCGTCTGGTGGAAGAGGCGCTGAGGCGGTATGGGATTCAGTACCACATGGTCGGAGGGTTCAGCTTTTATGACCGTGCCGAGGTGAAGGACATCCTGAGCTACATGAAGCTGGTGCTGAATCCGCATGACTCGATTGCGCTGGGGCGGGTGATTAATTCGCCGGCGCGCGGCATCGGAAAGACGACGCTGGAGACGCTGGAGCGGATGGCGCTGGCGAGCGGGATGAGCACGTGGGACTCGATTGCGAAGGCGACGGAAGATAAGCTGCTGCCTGGGCGCGCGCTTACGGCGCTCGGTGGGTTTCGACGGTTGATTGAAGATGCTCGCGCGATGCTGGGGCCGGGGTTTGCGGAGAAGCTGGCTGCGGATGTTGAAGGCGAGGGGCCGGGGACAAGGGATCAGGGATTAGAAGGCAGCGCGGCCGAGGATGTTTCGTTTGCGTTTGGCGCTGGCGGCGCGGCTGCTTCCGAGCAGGAAGACTCGGGGGCGGACACTTCATTTGATACGAGTTTCAACTTTGGGTTTGATTTTGGACTGAGCGAGGAGATGTCCGCGATTGCTCCGGAGAATGCTTCGGACTCGGACGAGTCGCACGGGATCGATGCGGCGAGCTTCAATCCGTTTGCTCCGGTTGTGTTGAAGAAGGAGCGCGGCAGCAAGCCCACCTTGGCGGCTGAAAGCGGCCGCGAAGATGGGGCACCCGGTTTGGTGGAGGGGGAGAAGCCTGCGTTTCGCAAGCCCGGCGACAGAGCGACTCTGCCGGAGCTGATTAAGTTTTTGAATGACCGCAGCGGGTACATCCGCGCGCTCGAAGAAGAGGCGACGCCGGAGGCTTACTCGCGCATTGAGAACCTGAAGGAACTGGCGAACGCTGCGCGCGATGCCGAGGAGCGCGGCGAGACGCTGCACGACTTTCTGGATCACGCCGCGTTGGTCAGCGATGCGGACAGCTATAGCGAAGAGGCGCGTGTGACGCTGATGACGCTGCATGCCGCGAAGGGGCTGGAGTTTCCGCTGGTGTTTATGACCGGGATGGAGGAGGGCCTGTTTCCGAGTTCGCGGACGATGGTGGATCCGGAAGGGTTGGAGGAGGAGCGAAGACTCTGCTACGTGGGCATGACGCGCGCGATGGACACGCTGGTGATGACGCGGGCGCGCTACAGGCGGCGCTACGGAAACGACATGCCGGAGTCGAGCATTCCTTCGCGGTTTCTGGAAGAGGTGCCTTCGCGGCTGATGGAAGATCTGGGGAGTCCGGCGGCGCGGCCGCAGTTTTCGCAGTCGGAGTATGGGTCTGGTTATGGACGGGCTTACGCGACGCCTTATCCAAAGGCGAACCGGTTTGGCCGCGCTGAGCAGGGCGAGCGCCACTATAACTACGAGGATGAGGACCAGAGTGGGGAGCGGCCTGCCGGCAGGACTTCTGCTGGAAAGACCTATGCATCGGGACGCTCGATGGATAATATCGCGAGCTTCTTTGCGGCGCGCGGGCAGAAGGTCGCGTTGCCGAAACACGAGGCGGAGGCCCCGTCCGGCAAGGCGGGATTCAGGCAGGGCATGCGGGTGCGTCACCCGAAATACGGCGAAGGAACGGTGTTTCGCCGCGAGGGCGATGGGGACGACGCGAAGATTACAGTACAATTTCAACAGCATGGCGTGAAGAAGCTGGTGGAGAAGTTTGCCCAGTTGGAGCGCCTGTAACGGTTTTGAATCGCGAATAGAAAGATTGGCTATCGAATGGCAAATACAAAGAGCATCACCGACAAGACGGAACGCAAGAAGGTAAAACGCGCGGCGCGCAAGAAGGCCGCTCCTAAAGGCAAGCGGACCACCCCGCGCGGATCGAGCAAGGCGAAGATCAAGAAATTGGCGCGCGGCCAGAGCAAGCGGTAAAGTAACGGGTTGGCGCGAAGGCGATTCCAGAGGGTTTGGAATCGCCTTCGTCGTGAGCAACGTAGCCGCCGCAATGTATAGTGAGTACGCCCCCGCACCACAGTTGCAGGCAGGAGCGAGCGCGCTGGCCAGGCAGATATTTCGCACGAAATCGATCGACAAGCTGATCTCCGAGTCGGAGCTGCCGGATCACGCGCTGAAGAAGACGCTGGGGCCTGTCTCGCTGACGGCGCTGGGTATTGGCGCGGTAATCGGGTCGGGAATCTTTACTGTCATCGGCACGGCCATCGGCGGCAACCCGGCGGCGCTGGCGGACTGGCAACAGTCGCCGGTTATCGACCTCATTCTGCATCATGGGCATCTCGCCGGACGTCCGGGAGCCGGGCCTGCGCTGGCGCTCTCACTGCTGCTGGTTGCGGTGGTTTGCTGCTTTACCGGGCTGTGCTACGCGGAGCTGGCGAGCATGATCCCGATTGCCGGGTCGGCCTACACGTATACGTATGCGACGCTGGGCGAGCTGGTGGCGTGGATCATCGGCTGGGATCTGATTCTGGAGTATGCGTTTTCGAACATGAGCGTCAGTGTGGGCTTTGCGGCGCACTTTGTCGACCTGCTGAACTGGCTTGGACTGCCGCTGGCACCGAAGTGGCTCTCGCCCGCGTATCTGCCGCAGGGGCTGACTGATTTCTCCGGAAACACCATTTATGCGCCGGGGTGGCACTTCGGCTTCAACATTCCTGCATTTCTGATTGTGATTTTGCTGACGGTTGTTCTGGTGCGAGGCATCCGCGAATCGGCGCGGACGAACAATATCATGGTGCTGATTAAGTTGATCGCCATCATTGCGTTCGTGGCGGTGGGGCTGCACTTTATTCATCCGTCGTACTATCATCCGTTCGCGCCGAACGGGTGGACGGGCGTGCTGACGGGCGGGTCGATCATCTTCTTCACGTACATTGGCTTCGACTCGATCTCGACGGCCAGCGAGGAGTGCCGCAACGCGCAGCGCGATGTGCCGATCGGCATCATTGCGACGCTGGTGATTTGCACGGTCCTCTATATGGCCGTATCGCTTGTGCTGACGGGGCTGGTGCCGTGGAAGAGTGTCATCGGCGATGCGGCGCCGGTGGTGAATGCGCTTCGGCGGCTGACGGCGGCCTCGCCCAACACGCTGCTGCATTGGACGCACCTGGTGGTGCTGGTGGGGGCGATCATCGGCATGATCAGCTCGATCCTGGTCTTTCAGCTTGGGCAGGCGCGCATCTGGTTTGCGATGAGCCGCGACCGGCTGCTGCCGGATGCCTTCTCGAATCTGCATCCGCGGTTCCGTACGCCCGCGTTTGCGACGTGGTTTGCCGGCGTGCTGGTGGCGATTCCTGCCGGGTTGTTCGACGTGGGCACGCTGGCTGAGCTGTCGAACATCGGCACGCTGTTTGCGTTTGTGCTGGTGTCGATTGGCGTGCTGGTGTTGCGCGCCAAACAGCCGGAGCGGAGACGCGGCTTTCGCGTGCCGTTCGGGCCTGTGTTTCCTGTGCTGAGCGTCGTCTTTTGCGTGCTGCTGATGGCTGGCCTGCCTGTGCTGACGTGGATGCGTTTCTTCGGGTGGCTGATCATCGGGCTTGTGGTTTATGTGCTGTACAGCCGCAAGCGGAGCGAATTTTACGCCGAGTAGGTCCGGTGATGGCGAAGACATTCCTGACTGCCGAGTGGCGCAAACTGATCATGGCGAACTATGTGGTCGCCGCAGAGTTGCTCGCGCCGTATCTTCCCGCCGGTACCGCGCTTGATCCATTCGAGGGGCGCTGTTACGTCAGCGTGGTGGGATTCCTGTTCCAAAACACGCGGCTCAAGTCGATTCCGATTCCGTTTCATCGAACATTCGAGGAAGTCAATCTGCGTTTCTATGTGAAGCGCGTGACGGCGACTGGCGAGCAGAGACGCGGGGTTGTGTTTCTCAGCGAGCTGGTTCCTCGTCTGGCATTGAGTTTGGTGGCGAATACGGTCTATGGAGAGAACTATGCTTCGCTGCCGATGTCGCACAGGTGGGACATGGGCGGGGAACGGCAGACAGTCACCTATCGCTGGAGGCGCAAGGGGCGGTGGAATGAGTTGCGCGTTGTGGCGGCTGCGGAAGCTGAGGTGATCGCACCCGGGAGCGCAGAGGAGTTCTTTACGGAGCACTACTGGGGCTACACGAAACGAGGAACGCGGACCTCGGAGTATGAGGTGCGGCATCCGCGCTGGACGACCTGTCCGATCGTGCATCATGCCATCGATGTTGACTTTGCTGCTTATGGTGATGCGTTTGGCTGGCTCTCGGGGCAAGCGCCGGAGAGTGTTCTTTTGGCGGAAGGGTCGGAGGTTGAGGTGCGTGCGGGAGCGTGGCTCGACGTTGATTGAGACAGTACACTAGTGTGGTGTCTCGAAAGTTCTTTGCATCGAGTGCAATCGCAAACCGCAGGTCCTTCGACTCCGTTTGGCGTAAAACCCGCCAAACTCCGCTCAGGATGACAACTTGAATGATGTTGCGAACTTCAGAGACAGGACACTAGCGAGATGGCGCGTAAGCAGAAGAGTGAGACGGACGTTGTTGAGTGGCTAAGAGGGCTTCCTAAGTGCGAGCTGCATCTGCATCTTGAGGGGACGATTCGGCCTGAGACGTTGCTGGAGTTGAGCGCGCGGCACGACGCGGAGCCGCTGACTGCCGAGGGCGCGCGGAAACTGTACGTGTACGAGAATTTTCTCGGGTTTCTTGACTCGTTCAAGGCGGTGACGCAGCGGCTGCGCGGGCCGGACGATTATGAGCTGATTACCTACAACATGGTGCGCGATCTGGCCGCGCAGGGTGTGGTTCATGCCGAGGTGTATATCTCGTTTGGCATCATCTACTACTGGAAGAAGACGGAGGTCGAGCCGTATGTGGAGGCGATCGAGCGCGGGCGCGTGCGGGCCGAGCGGGAGTTTGGCACGACGGTCTTCTGGTTGATTGACGCGGTCAGGCACTTCGGCGTGGAGGATGCCGCAAGAGTGTTTCGCAAGGCGGCCGAGCTGCGAGGGAAGTATCCGAGCATTGTGGGGATTGGGATTGGCGGCGACGAGGCGCGCGGCGGCGCGGAGCTGTTTAAGGAGTTGTACCGCGAGGCCGCGGAGGCCGGGCTGCGGCTGACGGCACATGCAGGCGAGTCGGTGGGGCCGGAGAGCGTCTGGTCGGCCATCAATATTGGCGGGGAGCGGTTGGGACATGCGCTGACCGCTCAACATGACGCGGAGCTGATGGATGTGCTGGCGGAGAGGCAGATTCCGCTTGAGATCAACGTGACCAGCAATGTGCGGACGGGGTGTTGCCGCTCGCTCGATGAGCATCCGGTGAAGCGGTACTTCGAGTCAGGGTTGATGGTGACGATCAACTCGGACGATCCGCCGATGTTCGGCAGCAATCTGCTGGAGGAATATGTATTGGTCCAGAAACAGTTCGAGTTCACGCTCGAACAGATGCGGGAGCTGGCGGCCAACGCAGTTGAGGCGAGCTTTCTGCCGCCGGAGCGCAAGCTGGCGCTGCTGGAGCAGGTGGAGCAGTACGGATAACAATCACGGATTAGCGGCCGTTCGGTGCGGGAACCATGACGGCGTTGGGGTCTACGCGCGGGATGCCGAAGTGACCGCTCAGGTGAAGCAGGTCGAGCGGACGCAACATGCAGGAGATCTGGATGAGGTTCATCTCGCGCTGGCCGCGGACGAGCACGGTTACGTCGTCAATCTCCGCGCCGCTGAAGTGGAGCCAGAGGTCGGTGACGGAGCCGACCGGGCTGGCGTTCTGCGCGGGCGTCGTATGGGCCTCGACCAGATGCTGCCAGCCGGCAGCGTGGTACGTGTTGACGATGTAGGCCATCGTCTCCGGGGTGTAAAAGGCGGGCTGGGGGAAGTGGAAGGTATCCACCGTGATGCTGTGCAGCGAGGCAGCGTGGTGCGGGTCGCCGTCGTAGAGATAGCTCTGCTGTGCGGACTGGAGCTGCGAGCGGTCGTAGGTGAATGAGACGTGCGTGGCCGGCTGGTCGGCCAGATTGCCGATGGCCTGTTCGACGCCGCGGGGCTGCTGGGCGCAGGCGAAGGGGACGGCGAGCGCGAGAGCAAGGATGAATGAGGGGAGTCGGTGCATGGGGTGCCTCGTATGTCTTAGACACGGATTTGCGGAGGCAGTTACTCGGTGGTAACGAAGAATTTTGGGAGTGGAGGGTGGGGCTTGCGCGGCTCCGGCTCGATGAGTAATACAGGGATCTCTCCGCTCCGGCGGCAAAAGCGCCGCCTCCGGTCGAGATGACGTTATATATATGGCTGATAGAGCGTGAGTTGTGGGCTATTGGGGAGGCTTGGGGGCGAAGTAGCCCTTCTGGGCGCGGACGTGGTAGCGGGGGTCGAGCGCCTGGAGGTAGATGGTGCGGAAGGAGCCGTCCTGCTTGAAATCGGCGGGGCGGTAGACGAGCTGGTACTGGCTGCGCAGCTCCTCTTCGATGTTGTGGAAGCCTTGGGCTACGTCTTCAATTTTGACCGGGTAGAAGGCCTGGCCGCCGGTGGCGTCGGAGATCTGCTTGAGGACGTCGTCGCCTTTGTCGCGGCTGGGGCTGACGTTGGTGGAGATGGAGTAGACGATGGTGTCGGCGCGCTGGCACATCTTGATGGCGTCAGACTCCTCGGCGCGGCTGTAGTTGTCGTCGCCGTCGGAGACGAGGATGATGGCGCGGCGGACGGCCCCGCGTTCCTGCAAGGTGAGCATCTGGTCGCGGCAGGTCTTGTAGAGCGCGTCGTAGAGCGCGGTGCCGCCGCCGGGACGTAGCTTGCGAATGCCCTGGTTGAGGAGGTCGATGTTGTTGGTGAAGCCCTGAGTGAGGTCGGTCTGGATGTCGAAGCCTTCGACGAAGGCACGGTCGTTCAGGTGCAGGATTTGCAGGAGGAACTCGATGGCCGAGTCCTGCTCGAACTGAAACCGCTGGCGGATGGAGCTGGACGTGTCGAGCATGATGCCGACGCGCAGCGGCAGGTTGGTCTGCTGGCTGAAGCGGAGGACGGCCTCGGGTTCGCGTCCGTCATCGAGCAGGCCGAAGTTCTGGCGTTGCAAGCCGGTGATGAAGCGGCCCTTCTTGTCCGTGACCGTGAAGATGAGGTTGACCTCGTTGACCTGAATGCGGATGGTGGGCTCGGACGTGATGGGGGTGGCGTTGGCCGGAGTTTGGGTCGACGCGGGCTGGGCCGTTGTGGATTGGGCCGTGGGCGCAACCGCATTCTGTGGGGCCGGGGTCGGCGCGGCGGTCTGCGCGGTGAGCGGCGCGGCAGCGAAGGCTAACGTAAGGACACAGGCGAGAACTCTGCCGGAGGAGACGCGGTTGATTTGGCCAAATACAGTCACTCTGTCCATTTTATCGAACTCCGGGTTGAGCCGTCCTGACGGCATTGAGGTACGTATCGAGTTCGACAGGGAGGGGGGCGTGAAGGTCAACCATCTTATGGGTTTGGGGATGGGTGAAGGCGAGATGGGCGGCGTGGAGAAAGTTACGGTTGAGAGGTTCAAGGCCGGGGACGGTGTGTGGCGCGCCGTAGAGCGTGTCGCCGACGACCGGATGTCCGAGCGCCTGCATGTGGACGCGAATCTGGTGGGTGCGGCCGGTCTCGATGCGGACTTCGACGAGCGTGAACGGGCCGTAGTGGCCTGCGATGCGTTCGATGACCTTGACGTGGGAGACGGCGGCGCGGACGCCTTCGTGGCCCAGCGGGCGGCGGGTGGTCATGCGGGTGCGACGGACGAGGTCGCGGCCGATGGGAAGCTCGACGGTGATTGCCTCCCTGGGCAGACGGCCGTGGACGAGTGCGAGGTAGGTCTTGGCGACCTGGCGCTGGCTGAACATCTCGCCCAGTTTGCGGTGAGTGCTGTCGTCTTTGGCGACGAGGATGAGTCCGCTGGTCAGCTTGTCGAGGCGATGGACGATGCCGGGGCGGAGTTCGCCACCGACGGCGGAGAGGTGGTTGAAGTGGTGGAGGAGCGCGTTGACGAGCGTGCCGCTATTGCGGGTGTCTTCTCCTGAACCTGCACCGGCGTGGACCATCATGCCGGCAGGTTTGTTGATGACGGCGAGGCGCTTGTCTTCGTAGACGACATCGAGCGGGATGTCCTCGGGGAAGGCGTGGAGCGGAGGCGGCTGCGGTGAGCCTTCGATCTCGATGGCTTCGCCGCCGTGGAGTTTTTGTTTCGGCTTCGCGGGGTGGCCATCGACGCGGACCTGTTCGTTTTCGATGAGAAGCTGGACGCGGGCTCGGCTGATGTCGGGTATGGCCTGGGCGAGGTACTGGTCGAGGCGGAGGCCGGCGGCTTCCGGCGCGGCGGTGAAGGTGCGGACGCCGTCCTGGGGCTCTTCCTCGTCAAGGTCGATGGTAGGAATGACGGGCGGCGGAGGTGGGTCGGCGCCACGGGTGGCGCGGTACTCCGGCTTGACGGTGCGGCGGCGCTGGCCTTTGGGGAGCATGTGCTTAGACGGCATGGGCAGCGGCCTTTCGCGGTTCAAGTATCAGGATAAGGCCTGCGATGAGGATCATGGCGAGCGCGATCCACTGGATGGGGTCGAGCAGATTGCCGAGGGGAACAGGATAGGGGTTTGGCTGGCGGAAGAAGGTCAGAAGGAACTGCGCGATGCCTGACGCGGCGAGCCCGGCCGCAATGACCGTACCCGGACGGTTGCGACGGGAGAGCAGGCGCACGAGCGCAATCGTGATGAGGATGGCCGCGATGGCGGCGTAGAGCGCGACGGGATGCAGGCGCGGGGCGTGGTCCGGAGGGATGGCAAGTCCCCAGGGGAGCGTGGTGGGCAGGCCGGGGTCGCTGCCTTCGGCAAAGTGGCCAAGTGCGAGGAAGGCCCAGATGAGTGTCGCGCAGGGAGCCCAGGCGTCGAGTGTGGATAGCAAGGGAAGATGGCGGAGGCGTAGGTAGATGAGCGTCGCAACGACGGTGAGGAGAATGCCCAGAGGTGTGAGCGAGGGGACCATCAACAGCAGGATGGGGAAGTGGAGGAAGCTCGAGAAGTTGCCCGCAACCAGCAGCAGGCGTGAGAGGACGAACGCGGAGAGAAGGGTGAAGAGGCCAGCGTTCCAGAGTGCGTCGGGCGCGAGGCCGGTTCGGACGGCGGTGCGGAGGCTGAGGGTGAGGGCGGACATCAGGCCCACGGCGGCAAGCACGCCGAAGGTAGGGAGGATGAGATGTCCGGAGTGGATGAGATAGGGGTACACGTCTGTGCGGTGTTTCTGTTGCGGTGTGCTTTGAAACGGACTTACGGCTATGCGAGCACGG
The DNA here is from genome assembly GCF_035763405.1 of Edaphobacter sp. Taxonomy (NCBI): domain Bacteria; kingdom Pseudomonadati; phylum Acidobacteriota; class Terriglobia; order Terriglobales; family Acidobacteriaceae; genus Edaphobacter; species Edaphobacter sp. The sequence continues at coordinate 10,238 of NZ_DASUBE010000008.1, read as the reverse complement.
TGCGGGGATTCTTCGCTCCGCCCAGAATGACCGCTCCTAATTTAATAATGATCGCTCTTATATTCAGAATGACCACTCTTGATAAAGAGTGCGATGAGAAGAAGACCGACCCGCGGGGCCGTGCAGCGAAGCGCCGGTGAACCCGTCCTAAGACGGCGGGATCCAGCCGTGGTTCATTAGGCTTTCCTGACTGGAGGACTGCACACCGAACCATGTCTACGAGCCAGACCCCTGTTCAATGAATGTTGGTTCAACCAGCGTGGATCGCTGCACCTGCTTAGCAGGCCGGTTTCCAGCTTGGATGCTAAACGCGGCGACGACGATTGGCAAGCGGGTGGGAAAGTGATTGATTTATCGAGTGTTCGCAGCGACAGGCTTGCCCTGTTGGGTAGCTTCTGCCCGGGCGACGAGCTTGCGGAGGTGGCTCTCGACGTCGAAGCCTTCGCCGAGCATTTCGGTGGTCAGGACACCGTTGGTGTCGATGGTGAAGTAGCTGGGGATGCCTTCGACGCCGAAGAGGCGAGCGATGCGGTGGTCGGTGTCGCGGTACTGCGGCCAAGTCATTTGGTTCTTGTGCACGAAGTCGCGCCAGGTGCCCTCGTCCTCGTCCCAACTGACGCTGAGGATGGTGAGCGGCTGACCGGTGAAGTCGTGGGCAATCTTTTTGAGCTGGGGCAGTTCCTTCATGCAGGGGGCACACCAGGTGGCCCAGAAATCGACGAGGACGACGCGGCCCTGCATCTGGTCGAGGCTGAAGCGCTCGCCGTCGAGCGTCTTGACCGTGAAGGCGGGGGCCAGTTGTTCGAGTGCGAGCGCCGGATTGGTGGCAAATCGTTGAGCGCGCAGGTAGATGGGGTTGTCCGGGCGGATGACGGCGAGGCAGGCTTTGAACTGGGCGCGGGCGGCGTCGGTCTGGCCAAGGTGCGCGAGCACCTCGCCATCGTGAAAGAGCGCGACGGAGTTTTTGGGGTCGAGCGCGAGGGCGGATTTGAAGGCGGAGTCTGCGGCGGCGAGCAGGCTGGCGTCGTAGGGCTTGCCTTGCTTCTCGGGTTCGGACTGGAAGAACAGGGCGCGGCCACGGCTGCTCTCGCTATAGGACTGCTCGGCTGGGGTGGTGGCGAGGGATTTGAACTTCTCAGCTGTGGCGATGGCGTCGTCGTAGTCGCCGTTCTGGACTTGCAGCTCGATGATCTGACGGAGGGAGAACTTGTCCTTGCCGCCTGCGATGCTGTTGGCTTCCTGATAGGCGTCGATGGCGAGGTCGTACTCCTGGCCTTCGGCGAGCACCTTGCCGTCGCTGAGAGCGGTCTTGTATTTCGGGTTGTTGTGGTAGTCGCGGCGGCTCTGCGCGGGGAGGCTTAGCGGGATAACGAGCGCGATGAGAATGAAGGCAGCATGGCGCATCGAGAAGGCTTTCTTCGGTTGGTGTGAAGTCTCGGACAGTATCGACATATAGAAATGAGGCGGACTGGATGGAAGGTGGTGAGCAACAACGAGGACATCTCGATATGACGGCCAACCGCAGATCCTTCGACAGACTGCGAGAGGCTCCGCTCAGGATGACAATTCCTTATATCAATCAATCAATTACTTACGCTTAACGTCAATACTGCCTAGCTCACCTTGCGCTCTTCGAGGACCTCGTCGAGCATGTGGGCGATGGAGCCTGCGCGGGAGCGGAGCGACTGCTGCGAGGTTTGCAGGCTGCCGGCAGCGGATTCGTAACGCTGGCGCGCGGTGCAGAGTTCGTCGGCGATGTTGAGCGCGGCGAGCACGGCTACGCGGAGCGAATCGACCGTGCCGCCGTGGGCGGAGACGGCGCGCATTTTGGCATCGACCATGGCGGCGAGACGCTCAATGTAGGCAGGATCGGTGCCGCGCAGATGGTAGACCTGATCGTAGATGTCAACGGCGATGGAGCTGGCTTCAGCAGGTGCGGGAGCGACGGGCGCAGGGGTCTGCTTCGGCGCGGTTTCGACGGGATCGAGGGACCGGGTTTCGAGGGTCTGGGTCGGCATGTCGAAGGTGGCTCCTTTGCTGATGGTTAGAGGAGGTCGTCCATCTGTTCGAGCATCTTTTCGACGCGCTGGCGGACGGCTTCGCGCTCTTTGGTGAGGGTGTTGATCTCGGACTCGGCTGCGTTGGAGGAGGATTGTAGCACCTGAAGCTGCTGTCGGAGCGACGCGGCTTCGGCTTCGGCGGCGGCGCGCGCTTCGCGCTCGCGCTTGACGACTTCGACCGCGCGGAGGACCTTCTGCTCAAGCGCCTGGAACTCGTCGATGCTGATGGTGGATGTGCTCATGCTTGCAGTATAGACGCGAGAAGCGTGGATTTTGTGGTGTGTAAAGGGGAATCTATCTGGGTGCGGCGCGGCGCCAGCACATATCAGGAGCGCAGGGTGCCGCCCAGGGTGGTGAGAGCTTCAATGATGCGCCGCGACCAGTCGGCAAGCTCCTCGTCGCGTAACGTACGCTCGTGCGACTGGAAGACGGTGCGGACAAGCAGCGAGTAGACTCCGGGGAACTTCTTCGGGTCGCGCCAGACCTCGATGGGTTTGATGCTCTGGAGTTCTGCAATGTTCAGAGCTTCGAGAGCGCGAGCGATGCTGAGCCACTGGACCGAGTCGGGGAAGGTGAAGGAGAAGTCGCGCCCGACGGCCTGGAAGCGCGAGAGTTCGCGGGCCGTGACGTTGCGTAGCGGGAAGGTGAAGAGCTTTTCCAGATCGAGCTGCGCCAGGTAGACGGGCTGGCGGAGTTTGCGGCGGGCTGCTTCGGCGGAGGCAAGTTCGCCAAAGTGCGCGATGGGTTGGCCGTCGAGCTGGGCGGTTGCCGCGCGGCCGGACTGGAGCCACGCGGGGGCTTTGGCGCTAAAGGTAAGCTGGCCGGCGTCGAAGAGCGAGAGGATGGATTCGAGGGTGCCTTTTATCTCGAAGAAGGGGCGGTCTTCGGCGGAGTGGGGTGGCGTGCTGTGGGTCTCGGCGGTGGTGAGGCCGAGGGCGAGTTGCTCGGTCTCGACGACCTGCGCGGCGGAGCCGGTGAAGACCTGTCCCTGCTCGAAGAGGCGTACCTCGCGGACGTCGCGGTTGAGGTTGTGGCCGAGCATCGTGACCATGCCGGGGACAAGCGATGGGCGGAGCAGGCCGACTTCTTCTGAGAGCGGATTTTCGAGCGCGATCGTTCCTTTGTCCTGCGTGCTGAAGAGGTCCGCATCCTGCTGGCTGGTGAAGGTGCTGGAGATGGATTCGGAGAAGCCGAGAGCGAGCAGGCGGGTGCGGACGGCGGCTTGTTTGGCCGCTGTGGGGTGGTTGATGACGATGCCGGGCATGGGCAGCGTGTTGGCGAAACCGTTGTAGCCGTAGACGCGGGCCACCTCTTCGATGAGGTCGATCTCGCGTTCGAGGTCGAGCCGCCAGGAGGGGAGTGTGACGGAAAAGATGTCGCCGGATTGCGCCGTCAGCGAACAGCCGAGAGCGGTGAGATATTGAGCGACGATGTCTCGGGTGATGCCTGCCGGGTCGAGTGTGGTTCCGAGATGTCGCTGAACCTGGCGGACGGAGAGTTGGATTGCGGGGCGCGAGGCCGTCCTTGCGGCGGCTTCGGGGATGATGACATCGACCGGCGGACCTTCGGCGTGGCCGCCTGAGGCGAGGATGAGTTCAGAGACGAGGCGGTTGGCGACGGGGGCAGCGTTGAAGTCGGCACCGCGCTCGAAGCGATGGCTGGCATCGGTGTGGAGCAGGTGGCGGCGCGAGCTGCGGCGCACGGTGGCAGGGTCAAACCAGGCGGCTTCGACGAGAATGTTCTTCGTCTCGGCGGTAATCATGGAGTCCCATCCGCCCATGACTCCGGCGAGCGCGAGCGCCTTCTTTTCGTCAGCCACGACGAGGTCGTCTGCTTCGAGTGTGCGCTCGGTGCCGTCGAGGAGCTTGAGCTTTTCTCCCTTATGGGCGAGGCGGATGACGATGCCGCCTTCGAGCTTGTCGAGATCGAAGGCGTGGGTGGGGTGTCCCATGCCGAGCAATGTGTAGTTGGAGGCATCGACTGCGTTTGAGATTTGTTTTTGCTCGAGCAGGGTGAAGTATTCAGCGATACTGCCTGTGCTTGGCGCAATGGTGACATTGCGGAGAACCTGTGCGGTGAAGCGTCCGCAGAGAGTGGGGGCCTCGATATGGACGGGGAAGGGCCGGTGCTCTCCGGTTGGCTTTTGTGGCGCTTCGGAGAAAATGCCGGGGTTCTTCGCTTCGCTCAGAATGACATTTTCTTTTGCCAGCAGGGGCTGGAGCGCGAGGTTGTAGATGGTTGCGGCTTCGCGGGCGATGCCATAGTGGTTCATGGCATCGACGCGGTTGGTGGTGATGTCCATCTCGAAGAGCGAGCCGTTGCCGGAGCCAAGGTCGTGGACGCCTTCGACGGCAATGCCGCGGAGCGTGAGGTCATCCGCGAGTTGCCTGTCAGTCGCGGCGAGAGTAGGCAGATAGTGGCGGAGCCACTGCGTGAGAATCTTCATGAGTCGACAGTTTCCAGTCTAAAGTAGCCTGGTATCAGGCAAATTGTTCCAGGAAGCGCATGTCGCCGGAGTAGAAGTGGCCGATGTCGGAGATGCCATGCTGGATCATTGCGATGCGCTCGACGCCCATGCCGAAGGCGAAGCCTGAGATCTTCTCAGGGTTGTAGGCGTCATCGGCCGGGTTCGTTTTGCGGCGTTCTTCGGTGACAGAGGCGAAGACGGCGGGATCGACCATGCCGCAGCCCAGCAGCTCGATCCAGCCGGAGTGCTTGCACTTGCGGCAGCCTTTGCCGCCACAGAAGATGCAGCTAATCTGCACGTCGGCTGACGGCTCGGTGAAGGGGAAGAAGCTGGGGAAGAAGCGCGTCTTGACAGACGAGCCGAAGAGTGCCTTCATGGCGTGGTCGAGCGTGCCCTTGAGGTCGGAGAAGGTGATGTTGGTATCGACGCAGAGACCCTCGACCTGATGGAAGATGGGTGAGTGGGTGGCGTCGGCGGCGTCGTTGCGGTGGACTTTGCCGGGGATGACGATGCGGATGGGTGGCGCCTGCTGAACCATGGTGCGAATCTGCACCGGCGAGGTGTGGGTGCGCATGAGCAGGCGGTCGCGCGAGGGCTTCGACTGCTGATTGGCGATGAGGAGCGTGTCCTGCGTGTCGCGCGCGGGGTGGTTGGGCGGGAAGTTGAGCGCCTCGAAGTTGTAGAAGTCGGTCTCCACCTGCGGGCCGAGGTTGGTCGAGTAGCCGAGATGATGGAAGACCTCGACGATCTGGCGCATGGTTTCGAGCAGCGGGTGCGGGATGCCGGGTGAGCGGATGACGCCCGGCAGGGTGATGTCGAGCCCCAGCACTACGGCAGATTTTTGAGAGGCAGGAGCTTCGAGCGCCTGCTCGATTTGTTGCTTGAGCTGGTTGAAACGGATGCCGAGCGGCTTGCGGGCCTCGGCGGGCGCGGATTTGAGCCAGGCTTCGCTGATGAGCTTGAGGCGGCCCTGCTTGCGGCCAAGCCAGTGGAGGCGGAAGTTTTCCTGCGCCTCGGGTGTGGTGAGGGCAGCGGTCTCGGCCTGGACTTCGGTGGCGAGTGTGCGGAAGGCCTGGTCGAGCGCGGGCTCGTCGTGGGAGGCGAGTTGGGGGATGGTGTCGGTCATGTCTCGATCTGAGGTGAGAAGTCTATTATCGCAAACCCGCTAGCTACAGCGCGGAGAGGACGATGGCCACGACGATGATGCCGAGCAGCAGCGAGCGGCGGTCGGTGATGGCGTAAACAACTGGGTCTTCGTTGAGCTGGCCGCGCGAGGCTTCGAGCCAGAGGCGGCTGATCCAGAGCAGAAGCACAGGAACGAGCAGCCAGAGGCGGTGCGCGTGGGTGTAGAGCGCGGCGGCGTCGAGGTTGGAGATGTAGAGGGTGAGGACGGCGACCGAAACGTAACCGCTGGCCGAGCCGAAGGTGCGGAGCTGCTCGATGTCGGCGATGTGGTAGCCGCGTCCGCTGGCGCTGGCGCCGCCGCGCTCGCGCAGGCCCTCGAGTTCTGCGAATCGCTTGACGAAGGCCAGCGAGAGGAAGAAGAAGACAGCGAAGCCGGCCAGCCAGGTGGAGACCGGAACGCCCGTAGCTGCCGCGCCGGCGAGGATGCGTATGGTGTAGAGGCCGGAAAGCACGATGACATCGACGATGACGACACGCTTGAGGTAGAGCGAGTAGGCCAGCGTTGTTATGGCGTAAATGACCAGCCAGAAGAGGAAGTGGTATGGGCGCACAAGGGCAAAGCCCGGCGAAAAGTGCGCAATGGTCTGGGGAATGGCCAGAGCAAGAGCGGCGGAGACGGCGAGAAAGACGAGGGCGGTGGCGATGCCGGCAAAGGCGGAGAGGTCTCCGGCGGCAAAGGGGCGTCGGCGTTTGCGGGGGTGTTGGCGGTCTGCATTGAGGTCGAGCAGGTCGTTAGCGATATAGGTAGCCGAGGCGCAGAGACTGAAGCTGAAGAAGGCGAGCACAGCCGCAGCAACGAGGCCGGGTGTCCGCATGTGGGCCAGTAGCAGAGGAAGGAAGATGAGCAGGTTTTTGGCCCACTGGTGGATGCGGATGGCCTTGGGCCAGGACTTGAGTGCGCTGGTTCGCTCGGTGAATACACGAGCGGGCGTGATGCCTGCTCCACGGAGGGCGGAACTGAGGCCTGGGGTGGGATTGGCTACCATGGGTTCCCTGCAGACCCGGAGGATGGGCAAGTCGGCGCGGGCGTTGCCAATGTAGGAGAAGTTCTCGCCAAACTGTCGCTGGAACGCTGCCAGCTTATTGTTTCCAGAGAGATTGGTGTCGCCGTCGGAGGCGAAGACGCCGCTGAAGAGGCAGAGGTGGGTAGCGACGGTGTGGGCCGTGGAAGAGTCGGCCGCAGTAGCGAGGTAGAGGGGGCGTCCGGCGGCCTGCTGCTGTTCAAGATATTGCAAAAGGACGCGGTTGTAGGGCAGGTGCGCGGCATCTAACTGCACGATATTGGCGATGTGGCGTTTAAGTGGCGCTTTGCCTTCCATGAGCCACCCGGGCAGGCGAACGAGGGCCGCTGGATGGTGGCGAACCAGAGTCAGTATCGAGTCGATCAGCGTATCGGACTTAACGAGGGTGCCGTCCAGATCGACGCACAGAGCCGGCTGCGCGTCGGAACTGGCAGCGGGGGCCAAGGTAGGTAAAGGATGTCGTTCCTGCATCAGGCGATTATTGTATGGTGAGCGGCGGCAAAAACGGTGGTATTTCGACGCCCGAAACCTTCAGAGGCCAGTCAACGTCATTATTATTTAAACCTTACGTAGCAGCATAACCTGCTCGCCTCGAATCATTCGGAAGATGATGGTTGATTGACTTATATATAAGGACGGTGTTTTTTTGATGTCGTCAGCAGAGATGAGCGTGCAGGAGTCTCCGGCGAAGTTGCCTCCGTCCGGGCCGGGGAGTGCTTTGCCCGAGCCGGAGAAGCCGAAGGGATCGTTGACGCGGAAGGTGATTGTTGTTCTGGTGATTGTCGCGGCGGTCGGTGCGGCGGTTTGGAAGATACACACCAATAATGTGACCGAGGACAAGACTGCCGCGAAGATGGCGGCGGCGGCCGACCGTCCGGTCCCGGTGCAGATCCAGCCTGTGGTTCAGAAGACGATGCCGATCTACCTGACGGAGCTGGGCACGGTGACGGCGTTCAATACGGTGACGCTGAAGTCGCGCGTGGACGGCCAACTGTTGCGGGTCAATGTGCGCGAAGGGCAGGCAGTGAAGCAGGGGCAACTGGTCGCAGAGATTGATCCGAAGCCGTATCAGGCGGCACTGGCTCAGGCGCAGGGCCAACTGGTAAAGGACCAGGCGAATGCGGCTAATGCTCATGCGGAGGCGGCACGGTACACGGCGCTCTATCAGGCTGGCGTGGTCTCGAAGGAGAGCCAGCAGGCGCAGATTGCCACTTCGGGGCAGGCGCAGGGTTCGATTGACGCCGACCAGGCGGCGATTCAGGCGGCCAGGGTGAACCTGGGGTATACGAAGATTACTTCGCCGATTAACGGCGTCGTGGGGCTGCGGCTGGTCGATCCCGGCAATATCGTCCATGCCTCGGATGCGAACGGGTTGCTGGTAGTGACGCAACTACAGCCGATCACGGTGATTTTTACGCTGCCTGAAGATCAGTTGCCGCAGGTGCTCGAGTTGACGCGCGCGGGAAACCGCCTGGCGGTTGAGGCTTATGACCGCTCGGGAACAACGCATTTGGCGAGCGGCCATCTGCTGACGGTGGACAACCAGATTGACCCGACGACCGGCACGGTGAAGGTCAAGGCTGTCTTTGACAACAAAGACGGCGCGTTGTTTCCGAACCAGTTTGTGAATGTGCGTTTGATTCTGCAACAGAGGCCGAATGCGCTGGTGATTCCGGCGTCTGCGTTGCAGACGGGAGCGCAGGGGAGCTTCGTGTTTTTGATGAAGCAGGGTGTTCCTCCCGCCAGTTTGACGGGCAGCGACAGCGGTACTGCTCAGGCTGCGCCTCCGGTGGCGGCTGCAAAGCAGGACAACGTCGGCAGTCATGCGAACGGGAGCGGCGGAGCGCAGAAGTCAAACTACTATGTTGTGGCGCAGCCGGTGCAGGTGGACCTGACCGAAGGCGTGCAGGTCATTCTGAAGAGCGGTTTGAAGGCGGGAGATCAGGTAGTGGTGGATGGGCAGGAAAAGCTGAAGGACGGCAGCAGGGTCGTTCCGCATTCGGCAACGAAGCAGCAGCCCGCCAACGCCGCCAATACTTCGGATAATCAGATGGGTCTGACCAACAGCGAGATTTCGGGGCCGGTCCCCAATCCTGCGGGAGCGAACCTGGCTAAGCCGAACGGGCGCGGCCAACTGGGTCTGGATGCGGTGCGAAAGCATAATCACGATCAGTCCGCGCCCAGAACGGGTCAGGCAAAGGGGCAACTGCCATGAGTCCATCGAGGCCATTCATTCTGCGGCCTGTGGCCACCTCGCTTTTGATGGTGGCCATTTTGCTTGCGGGAGCGGTCGCCTATCTGCAACTGCCGGTGTCGGCGTTGCCGGAGGTGGACTATCCGACGATTCAGGTGTTGACGTTCTATCCGGGGGCAAGCCCGGAGGTGATGGTGTCGTCGGTGACGGCGCCTCTTGAACGGCAGTTTGGCGAGATACCCGGGCTGAGCCAGATGACCTCGACCAGCTCCGGGGGCGGCAGCGTGATTACGCTCCAGTTCGAGCTTAACGATGACATCGACGTGGCCCAGCAGGATGTGCAGGCAGCGATCAACGCAGCCTATAGCTTTCTGCCGGCCGACCTGCCAAATCCTCCTGTCTATAGCAAGGTCAATCCGGCCGATGCGCCGATTATGACGCTTGCGCTCTCCAGCCCGACTCTGGATCTGACCAAGGTAGAAGACCTGGCCGATACGGTGCTGGCGCAGAAGATCTCGCAGCTCTCAGGCGTGGGACTGGTTTCGATCAACGGCGGTCAGAAGCCCGCAGTGCGGATCCAGGTGAACCCGACGGCGCTGGCCAATTACGGCCTTAGCCTTGAGGACGTGCGCGCCGCATTGGGTACGGCCAACGTCGATCAGGCCAAGGGAACGCTGAACGGGCTGAAGCAGGCGTATACCATCGGTGCGAATGACCAGTTGCTTTCGAGTAGCGACTACAGCAAGGTCATCATTGCTTACCGGAACGGGAACCCGGTGCGGCTCTCCGATATTGCCAACTCGGTGGACAGCGCGGAGAACATATTTCAGGCTGCGTGGATGGGGACCTCGGCGCGCGAGGCGACCGCAGGCCGGTCCGCACAGCCGCTGACGCTGACTCCGGCGGTGATTATCAACATTCAGCGGCAGCCGGGCGCGAACATCATCGGCGTCGTCGATGAAGTGCAGAAGCTGCTGCCGCAGTTGAAGACTTCACTGCCGGCGAGTGTCAACCTACAGGTGCTCACGGACCGGACCAATACTATCCGCGCATCGGTGAAGGACGTGCAGTTCTCGCTGATCCTGACCATTGCGCTGGTCGTGATGGTGATCTTCCTGTTCCTGCGGTCGGTCTCGGCGACGGTCATTCCGTCGGTTGCGGTGCCGCTCTCGATTGTGGGTACGTTCGGCGTGATGTATCTGCTGGGCTATAGCCTGAACAATCTATCGCTGATGGCCCTGACCATTTCGACCGGGTTCGTCGTGGACGACGCGATCGTGATGATCGAAAACATTGCGCGCTTCCTGGAG
>NZ_DASUBE010000007.1:0-30769 GCF_035763405.1 Edaphobacter sp. | reverse complement strand
ACATCAATAAACCCTTTTTGCGTCGGATAGATGTATGGCATTGAGCCCCACCTACCGTCAATGGTGATCTCCTTGAGCTTCGCCCCGGTCCTTGAATCCAGAGATATTAGTCGATAGGCGGAGACGGGCCATTTGTCTTGGGTTGGTTGAGATGGTGCGAAGCCGGCGTCAAATACAGCGATGACACGATCGCCTGCAAAAGCGACCTGCCTTGTTGCGGCATATTCTGAGCCGGTGTTCATGGATTGCCATTGTTCCTCCTGTAGCGTTGTGGACCACAGTTCTTTTGCTTGCGGTACTGTCCTTGTCCTGCCAGACAAAGCGGCCATTGAAGGGCCGAAGAGGAGCAGGATGGCGATGGAGTTGGCGATTGTCAGGGAGCGAAGAAAGTTCAATTTGAAGAATGAGACGACAACCGCACTCAGCACGATGATGGTAGCGACGATGCTGACCCACTCCATGAATATCGAATGGTCGTGTAGCCCCAAGAAGAAGCAGATGGCCGCGAAGAGAAGGACGGAAACCGAAAGGCCAAGACTAAGAGCTCTGTGCTGGGGTTTACGCGCTGCAAAGCCGATGGCGGACGCCGACGGAACGACCCAGACCAAGGTTACGAGAAGGAAATCAAATTGGTGCGCGGTCTTGATTGTCGCACGCGGAGTGACGCCAATCGCCGTGAAAGCTGCGACAAGGGACCGATCCGGCCAAAGCATAAGGCCCATGAGGAGGATGAAGAGTATTAGGCTGGTCGCCGACAAAGTGCCTAGCACGAGAACCCAGCGCGCAGCTACTTTGAGACGGGCGTCCATTTGCGACGATTATAGGGCTGCGGCAGCAATTCAGCGAGTTTCAGTTTGTTAGGGTCAGTCCTTATAAACGCCGTTCTCGTCATGGATGCGTCTCAATTGATGCCAAATCGTCAAGGCGCTCATCGACTACGGATTGGTAACGGTTAGTCGGCTTGTGTTTACCAACTCTTCTCAAACGGTCACGCGGGGTGCTCAGCGGGATTTGGTTCTGCTGATGACGCGGTCGTAGTAGTCCTCGTAGATGGGGATGACGCGGGAGGCGCAGAAGTGGTCCTGCGCGGTCTTGCGGGCGGCTTTGGCCATGGTTTCGAGGCGATGTTTGTCGCGCAGGAGGGTAATGGCCGCGGTGGACATGGCTTCGACGTCGCCGACGGGGAAGAGCAGGCCGTTGCGCCCGTCGTCGATGAGCTCAGGCACGCCGCCGACGCGGGTGCTGATGGTGGGGACGCTGCAGGCCATGGCTTCGAGCGCGGCGAGGCCGAAGGACTCCATCTCGCTGGGCAGGAGCATGAGGTCGGCGAGCGGGAGGAGTTCGTTGACGTTGTCCTGTTTGCCGACGAAGTGGATGCGGTCCTGGATGTTGTGTTCGCGAGCGAGGTACTCGGCGTCGCTGCGGTCTGGGCCGTCGCCGATGAGCATGAGCCGCGAAGGAACGGCGCGGTTGACGCGGGCGAAGACCTCGACGACATCGTGAATGCGTTTGACGGGGCGGAAGTTGGAGAGGTGAACGAGGAGCTTTTCGCCGGGCGCGGCGAAGCGGGGGCGCATGGCGGTGAAGAGTTCGGGGTTGCGGACGTAGATGTCGCAGTTGACGAAGTTGCGGATGACTTCGATCTCGGATTGAATGCCGAAGGCCTCGCGGGTACGCTCGCGCAGATAGCTGGAGATGGCGGTGACGCCGTCGGATTGCTCGATACCGAATTTGGTGATGGGCAGGTAGGAACGGTCGAGGCCGACGAGGGTGATGTCGGTGCCGTGCAGGGTGGTGATGAAAGGGAGATGGTGGCCGCGTGAGGCGAGCATCTGGCGCGCGAGCAGGGCGCTGACCGAGTGAGGGATCGCGTAGTGGACGTGGAGGAGATCGAGCGAGTAGAACTCGGCCACCTCGGCCATGCGGGTGGCAAGGGCGAGGTCGTAGGGCGGGTGCTCGAAGAGCGGGTAGTTGGAGACGGCAACTTCGTGGAAGTGGATGTTGGCTTCGCGCCCGGTGAGGCGGAAGGGCGGCGAGTAGGTGATGAAGTGGATGTCGTGGCCGCGCGCGGCGAGTTCGATGCCGAGTTCGGTGGCGACGACTCCGCTGCCGCCGTAGGTGGGGTAACAGGTGATGCCGATCTTCATGGGTTCCCCTGTGTTTGGGCGTGAGGCTTAAGTGGGTGTAGAAAAAGTTCGCTTCTGTTGACTGGGGAGAAGCCCGGGGCTGAAGCCCCACGCTCATCCCCAAAAGCAACCTGAAGGTTTTTCAGCATTCTCTTATCGCCGATTCGCACCGATGACACGGATTTACAGTTCACTATGGATGATACGTAAGCAGGCGGTCCACGTCTCCGGTGGTTTGAGCGAGCTCTCCATAATGGATGAGGCGGGGGGCGTTTGGATGCAGAGTGAGGGCGGGAATCTCGGCCAGAAGGGCGGTGCGCTCGATGTCGCGGTGGGTGCGCAGGCGCGTGGTGATGCGGTCGAGGTCCGAGTCGTTGTAGCCGGGGTGGCAGCAGAGCTCGAAGGTGGCGGTGGCGGGCGGTATGGAGCGCAGGATAGTGTGCAGCGTGGTCTGGTCGAGATTGCCGGTGGCCGAGATGCCGATGGTCCCGTTGGTGGTGAGGATGCGGGCGCTGCTGATTTGGGGTTGGCGGTCGAAGCTGGTGTGGAAGCGGCGGAGGAGGCGGACTTGCAGGCGGCGCAGGGCGCTGCCGTGGTCGAGCGAGGCGCTCCAGTGTTGCTCGAAGGGATTGCGGACGGCGCGTATGCCTGCGCGTTCGGCGGCGCGGAGCAGAGGGCGCGTGACAGCAGGGAAGAGGTGCGTGTGTTTGTGCGTGTCGAGATGCGTGATGCGGATGCCGGCGGCTTGCAGCTTGTTGATCTGGGCGAGGGCTTCGCGTTCGATCTCGTCTTCGTGGACGTTGCCGCGCAGGAGGGCTTGTGCGAAGTCGAAGAGCGAGGGTCGGAAGGAGGCGCGGTCGCGGCCAAGGAGCGTGGGGATGGTTTCGGGTGGGGAGACGGGTTGGCCGTCGGTGAGGATGACGTGGCAGCCGACGCCGAGTGCAGGGTTGGCGATGGCGATGGCGACGGCGTCGTCGAATGCGGGGCCGGTGGCCATGAGGGTTGCGGAGGTGAGCGCGCCGGCCTGGTGGAGTTCGGCGATGGCGCGGTTGACGCCTGGGGTGAGGCCGAAGTCGTCCGCGTTGATGATGAGGCGGGGAGCCATGTGGATTGGAGGCCCGGCCGCTGGGCAGAAGGGTTTGGTGGGCAGTGAGGGACTCGAACCCCCGACATCCTGCTTGTAAGGCAGGCGCTCTAACCAACTGAGCTAACCGCCCGCTCTGCGCGGTGAAACCTGTTTCCAGTGTATGGGAGGCGGCGGGCTTCTTCAAACTGCTTGACAGCATGGCCGCCTGAATGTGTAGTAAAGATATTGGCGTGGTGAAGGAGTTCACCCTTAACCGCTGCTCCTCGATGATGGGGTGCAGATGATGACTCCTGACAGGGAACCCTGTCGCGGAGTCTTGCCCACGACATATCCCTGAAGAAATTTGTGAAGTGATCATCCTGAGCGAGATGCGCGGGGTGTGGCTTTGTGAGCGTTGAGAGATCGAGGGAGAACGACTTTGCTGAAATATGTTTATATCGCCATTGGAGGCGCGCTTGGTTCGCTGGCTCGCTATGGTGTGGGCGCGGTGGTGTCGGACCGGATGGGGACGAAGTTTCCTTATGGGACGTTCATCATCAACATTACGGCTTGCGTGATTATTGGTTTTTCGCTGGCTTATCTGGGACGCAGGACGGAGTTGAGCGCCGGTTGGCGATTTCTGATTCCCGTTGGATTTGTCGGGGCTTACAGCACGTTCTCTACTTTTGAGTGGGAGACTTTCTCGAAGTTGCAGGCTGGTGAGTTTTTTACTTCTTCGCTTTATGTGGTTTTGAGCATCGTGCTTGGGTTGGCGGCGGTGTGGTGCGGGGTGATGTTGGCGCGGGCGGTTGCGTAATTTCGCCTGGGCTGGCGTTCGGACGATCGCGCGCGCGGAAAATACGGGGGTCTCTCCACTCCGGCGGCTGAAAGCGCCGCCTGCGGTCGAGATGACGTGGGTTTGGGGGATGTTGGACCCCACGTTCATCCCAAAGCAGCCTGCCACACGACTGGTTATTCGCGGAAGAGGTGGTTGAGGATGGCGTTCATGACCGGGTCGATGACGACGACATCGGCGGGGTAAGACCAGAAGCCGATGAGGTCGCGTACCAGTTCGTTGACGCGCTTTTTGATGCCGTCGCGGAACATCTGCTGCTCTTCGCTGGGGAGCTGGCTGAGTTGCAGGCCGTTGAGCGTGCTGTCGATGGGGTTGGTGTGGGTGGGGGTGTAGCGGATGGGGCCGAGTTCGCCGGGCTCGCTAAGCGCGGGGTCGGTGAGGACGCCGCGGGCCACCATGCGTCCGCGGTCGTAATCGTGGACACGGTAGCGTTCGTCGAAGAAGCCGAGGAAGGCGGAGAGCTCGGCGCCGGCGAGCAGTTCTTCGGAGACGGCGACGCCGTAGATGCGCATGTAGTCGCGCCCGCCGAGGTTGGCGGCCTTCTCGAAGGCGAGGACGGTGTCGCGGAAGGCTTCGGCGCTGAAGGTGCCGGGGCCGAGCATCTCGATCTCTTCGTGGTACTGGTGCTCGATGCGGAGGCGAGCGTCGCTGAGGGTCTCGGGGCCGATTTTGGCGACGCGGCGGGCGCTGCCGTTTTTGGGTTGGGTGAAGAGGATTTTGAGCAGGCCGTCGGCGGTGCGCTTCAGGCTTGCACTCTTGAGTTCGCCGGAGCGTAGCTTTTCTGCGACTTCGGCGGCGCGGGCGTCGAGCAGGGCGATCTCCTTGTTCATCTCGACGGCTGCGACCCAGTCCTGAAACTCGGACTGGCCGAGCAGCACCCTGGCCAGTCTCCGCATGATGTGGAAGTAGTCGGCGTTGACCTCGCGGAAGCTGGAGTCGGCGTTGGAGTTCTTTCCGTGCGGCGAGACGAACATGAAGAAGCGGCTCTTGTTGTGCCAGTGGTGGTCGATGGCATCGACGAGTTTTTTGGCCATGCCGAGCGGCTCGTTCTGCAGGACGCCGCCGTCGGTGAAGGTGAAGCGCGAGGGATCGTCGGTCCAGGGTTCAAGGTTGCTCTTGGGATAGTCGGAGCGGCGGCGGTCCATCTCCTTGGCGCGAAAGGCCAGCGGATATGCGCCGCTGGCGACGGCGGCGTCGCGGATCTCCTCCCAGGTTTCTTTGTTGTCGGTGCCCTCGACGGAGACGACGCGGGTCAACTGGTCTTCGTGACGCGTGAAGACGAACTTGCCGCTGGGATGCATGTCGTAGCCGTAGTCCACGCCATTCATGTTGGTGAGGGTCATGCCGATTGAGATGGACCTGGCGGCGGCCACGTGGGTGATGGGCGCGGGTATCTCCCCGTCGGTGTAGCGCGCGGTGAGTGTTTCGGCGGCGATGCGTTCGACCATGTTCGAGGAGAAGATGGAGCGGAGTGCGGATTCGCTCTCAGGCGAGCCGTCGTCTACGGTGTTCATCAGGCCGGCGAGGTCGATCTGTTTGACCCACACGTTATAGAGCGGGTTATCGTAGGGTCCGCGAAACTCGTTGGCTGCGTAGAGCATCTTATGCGCGACGATGGCGGCGGTCATGCTGCCGGAGGAGGCACCGGTGAGCACGTCCACCTCGATGCGCTCGTGATCGAGCGTTTCGGGCGAGACGTTGTGCTGGTGGATGGCGTCGAGGACTTCGTAGAGGACGCCTGCTTCGTAGCTTCCCAGCGAGACGGCTCCCGCGATCGTGATTGCCAGACGCTTCGGCATGGCCCATGCTCTCAGCAGAAATTAGAGCATCTTCGCCGGGGCTGAACCATCACCCATGCGGGGAGGGAATAGCCCCAGTCACCTCTATTAGATGCGGGATGAGCGGACTGCCGTGGCCAGCTCGTGGAGGGCTTCGACGGTTTCGTCCCACCCGATGCAGGCGTCGGTGATGCTTTGGCCGTAGACGAGCTCTTTGCCGGGAACAAGCTTCTGCGCTCCGGCGACGAGATTGCTTTCGAGCATGACTCCGATGATGCGGCGGTCGCCTGCGGCGATCTGCCCGGCGACATCTTTCGAGACGAGGCTTTGGCGGGTGTGGTCTTTGTTGCTGTTGGCGTGGCTGCAGTCGATCATGACGTGTTGCGGGATGCCTGCCTTAGCGAGCTGTTTGCAGGTCTCTTCGACCGAGGCTGCGTCGTAGTTGACGGTCTGGCGTCCGCCGCGCAGGATGATGTGGCAGTCGGGGTTGCCGCTGGTGACGAAGATGGCTGACTGGCCGTTCTTCGAGTGGCCGAGGAAGTTATGGCTGTGGCCGGCGGAGACGATGGCCTCGATGGCAATCTGCACGTTGCCCGAGGTGCCGTTTTTGAAGCCGACAGGGCAGGAGAGGCCGGAGACCAGTTCGCGGTGGACCTGGCTTTCGGTGGTGCGGGCGCCGATGGCTCCCCAACTGACGAGGTTGGCGACGTATTGGGGCGAGATCATGTCGAGGAACTCGGTGCCTGCGGGCATGCCCATCTCGGCGAGGTCGAGCAGGAGGTGACGGGCTTTGCGCAGGCCGTCGTTGATGCGGAAGGACTCGTCGAGATAGGGGTCGTTGATGAGGCCCTTCCAGCCAAGCGTGGTGCGGGGCTTCTCGAAGTAGACGCGCATGACGATACACAGTTCGCGGGAGAGCTCGGCCATGACGCCTTTGAGGCGGGTGGCGTACTCGCGTGCGGCTTCGGTGTCGTGGATGGAGCAGGGTCCGACAACCACGACCAGGCGTGGGTCTTTGCCGGCGAGGATGTCGCAGATCTCCTGGCGCGCTTTGAAGACGGTGGCGGAAGCCTGCTCGGTGATGGGCAGCTCTTCTTCAAGGAAAACAGGAGGAAGGACAACTTTGGTCCACTTGATGCGCAGGTCGTCTGTGGGATAGAGCATGGTGTTCATTCGATGGAGGCGCCGGGCACGGTCGTGCGGCAAGGGGTGTCAAACCTTTCTTTGCTTAATTTTACAGCCTCGCCTGCCGTGGGTCAGTTAAGGGGCTGTGATTGGGGGGCGAAGATTGCGCCGGGGCTGCGGAAGGCTGTGGGATGAGGGTGTATGGGAACGGTATGCATTGACGCTGAAGGGGAGAGATGCGGGGATCTCTCCACCGCGGCGGCTCTTTGGTCGAGATGACGTGGCGTGGTGGTGGGCTGGGGAGGTGAAGCCGCGCCTTTTCAAAGCTGGACTTATTCGGAGTTCCTCTCGTAGCCGATGTTTTTGACGGCCTGTTGGCCGAGGCGGTCGGAGAGCTGTTTGAGATACAGGCTTGCCGGTGCAACGGGCTTGTCCTGCGATTCGATGATTCCTTGCGGGAGAGTGGGAGCACCGGTGCTATGGGGAAAAGTTGGCATACTTTCGAGCAACTGCTCGCCGCGATTGCCGATGGACCAGTTGGCAGCGCCGGGAGGCATCTGGATGAGGAATGATTTTGCTTCGCTGTTCCAGACGACTCCCCAGCCCATGGCCCAACCGTGGCCGGAGCCCATCTCGCCGCGGTTCATCAGGTCGATGCCGCCTTCGGGAACCTGGCAGTTATCAACCAGCATCCCGGTGGCCCAACGCTGGTGAGGTTGGATGTGGCCGTTGCCGTGGAAGACGCAGTTCAGCACGACGTTTGGGCCCTGTTCGCGCGGGCCGGTGGCGACGTAGAAGACGCTGTCGCCGGAGCCGCTGATGTGGTTGAAGAGGATCTGCGTGCCGTTGGCGGCGAAGTCGGCGGGTTTGGCCGCGCCCTGGATAGGTATGCTTTGGGTGACGTTGACGTTGTCCACGGTGATGCGGCGGGTGTCTTCGCCGATGCCGACAGCCTCGGTCGTATCGACGATGCTGAGGTTGCGCACCCAGCTATCGACGGCGCCCTTCATGCGCAGGCCGGTGAACTGCTTCTGGCTGAGCGTGATCTTTTGCGCAGGTGCGACGAGGCGCAGGCTCTCGATGCCTGTCTGTTCAATCTGGCCGGTGTGATTGACTTTGATGACGGTGGTGCCGCCTTCGCCGAGATACTTCGCGTTGTAGGAGTCAGTGAGTGGAACGTCGAGCTGGAGCTGATTGCCTTTGACGGCGGTGATTCTGCGTTCGGTCTTCAGCTCGCCCGAGACCCAGGTCTCTTTTTTGTCATTGCGCGAGAGGGCGTCCATGCCCATGAAGTGCAGCCATGCCGGGGTGACGGGCCGCACGATCTGGATGGTGTCGCCTGCCTTGAGGGTGGAGGCGTCGCGCACGGTGAATGACATGGCTCCGGCGGGAATGTAGGCGTCGGCGACGGGTATGGGTGCGCCTGCCGGGACGATGCTGCTCTTGCCGGTGATGGAAAACGCGAGGTGCGGCTCACCGGTCATTTCGATCTCGGTGCCGGATTCGTTTGCGCCGCTACCGCGCAGAACGACGCCGCTTGCCGCGATGGTCAGGGTCTGGTTGCAATGAAAGTGGCCGGGCGCGAGCAGGACTGCGCCTCGGATGCCGGAGGTGAGCGGCAGTGCTGAGACTTGATCGATTGCTTGCTGGATGGCTGCGGTGTCGTCGCCTCCGGACGGGTTGACGGTTTTCTTTGCCGGAAGTGAAGGGATGGCTACGCCGCCGCCCATGTATCCGGCGTATGAGAAATCGACGATGCGGTCGCCGGTTTTGAACTGGCGATAGACGAGTGCGCCGCCGGGGCCGGAGTAGACCCACTGACTGTGTGGGGCGGGCGGCTGCTTCGCCCAGCCAGACGGGGCGAGTAGCAGGCATGCGGATGCGAGAGAGAGAGGCAGCAGGCGGGGCGAGGGGCGAGTGGCAGCGCGCAAGGGCGGGTCTCCGGCTTGGGGCATGGTGGATTGTAGTAGTGCAGCGGTTCGGAAGTAGTTGCCATCATAGTCCTTTTTGTTATCAGTGAAAATAAGATTTCTCTGGCGGTAGAGTTTTGGGTTGATGCAAGGTGTTTCCGCGATGGGAGATGGAGGGCGCGACAAAATACAACACGGGGATCTCTCCACTTCGGTGGCAAGAGCGCCGCCTGTGGTCGAGATGATGTGGTTTATTCGCGGTTCAACGTGATGTCACACTCGACCGGACGCTGATGGTTGTACTCAACCTAATGGGAAGGCCGCAGTAGCCTGTAAGATCAAGCAAGGTTTGAGCGGACGCAATCGGAGTGAGGCCGGTGGATGCACTTGTCGGCTTGAATGAGAGAGGATGCCAACGAGTTACATCGCAATCTGGGTTGTGTTTGCTCTGAGCATCGCTCTGATGCTGGTTCGGCCGCGCGGCATCGCCGAAGTGTGGTGGGTTGCCGGTGGGGCGATTGCGCTGGTTGGGTTGCGGCTGGTCTCGCCCGGTGAGGCTGCACGCGCGGTCTTGAAGGGTTCGGACGTTTACCTTTTTCTGGCGGGGATGATGCTGCTGGCGCAACTGGCGCAGGCGCATGGCGTCTTCGACTGGCTGGCGGCCATTGCGGTCGAGCACGCACGGGGGTCGCGTGTGCGGCTGTTTTCGCTGATCTATGCGTTTGGCGCGTTGGTTACAATTTTTCTGTCGAATGATGCGACGGCGGTGGTACTGACTCCTGCCGTACTGGTGTCGGTGAAAAAGGCGAAGGCTGATCCGCTGCCGTACCTGTTGATTTGTGCGTTCATCGCGAATGCTGCCAGCTTTGTATTGCCGATTTCGAACCCTGCCAACCTGGTTGTGTTTCATGCGACGATGCCGCCCTTGGCAAGCTGGTTCGGCATGTTTCTTGCGGCTTCGGTTGCTTCCATCGGAGCAACCTATCTTGCGTTGCGTTGGTGCTGTCGTGAGAGTTTGACGGGGGAGATGACGCTCGATGTGGAACGGGTGCATCTATCGAGCGCGGGGAAGCACACGCTTGCGGGGCTCGCGGTTGTGGCGGGTGTGCTGCTTGCCGCGTCAGCCATGGGCAAAGACCTGGGGATGCCTACGTTTGTTACGGCGGTCTGCATCGCGGGTGCGCTATCGGTGAAGGAGCGGGCCAACCCGCTGGCGCTGGTCAAAGGTATTTCATGGAGCGTGCTGCCGCTGGTTGCGGGGCTCTTTGTGCTGGTGGAGGCGTTGAGCGGCGCGGGCGCGTCAGGGCTGTGCCAGTCGGCTCTGGTAGCGATTGAGCGGTGGCCGCAGATGGCGGGCGCGCTGGCCACGGCGTTTGCGCTGGGGGTGGGGACGAACTTCATCAACAATCTTCCGCTTGGCCTGATTGCGGGCGCCAGCGTGGCGGCAGCGCATGTGGAGGGGCTTTTGCGCAGCGCGGTTTTGATCGGGGTTGATCTGGGGCCGAACCTCTCTGTGACCGGGTCGCTGGCGACGATCCTGTGGTTGATGGAGATACGGAAAGAAGATGTGCATGTGAGCGCATGGACGTTTTTTAAGGCAGGCTTCATGGTGATGCCATTTGCGCTTGTTATCGCTACTCTGGCGGCTGTTTATCTAAGATGGTAGCCGTGCCGCACGTGGAGATTCTGGAGGTGTTCCATTGACTTCAGCCTTTTTTAAGGAGGACTTCCATAGGCTTCAGATGATGCTGAAAAAGTTCGTTTGCATTGACTGGAGGGAAGGCCCGGGGTTAAAGCCCCTTGAAGTTGCCGGGAATAGCGCAGGACTGAAGCCCTGCGCTCCTGCCGAAAAGCACAATGAGCATATTTTTTCCCCGGAGCCTGGAATGATGAGAACTCGAAAGCACCGAACCGAGGCAGCGTGGCTCTGTAGCGGCGTTCTGTTTTTTGGCGCGACGATGTTTCTATGTCCGCCGGCGTTGGCGCAGACGGGCCAAACCGCAGTGACTGCGACCGTGGCCCCGGTGGCGATTACGTTGGAAGAGGCGATTAAGCGGGCGCAGGCGAACGAGCCTGTGTTTGCCGCAGCGCGGGCACAGAGCAAAGTGTCGGCGCTGGACCGCTCGATTGCGCGGTCGGCGCTGCTGCCCGATGTTACCTATCACAATCAGTATTTGTATACCCAGCCGGGTGGCGAGCTGGGCCAGACGGGGCAAAGTACCGCTGCTGCGCAACTGGCTACGCCGCGATTCATTGCGAACAACGCAGTTCACGAGTATATGAGTCAGGCGATGGTGAACGAAGTGATTGGCCTGAAGGGGATTGCCGGCGTTCGCCTGGCCGACGCGACCTCGGCACTCGACGCGGCGCAGTTGGAGGTGGTGCGACGCGGATTGGTGGTTGCCGTCACGAGCCTCTACTACGGGGCGCTGGCGTCGGACCAGAAGCTTGCGATTGCACAGCGTGCGGCGGATGAAGCGGCTGCGTTTACAGGGTTGACGGTGAAGCGCGAGAATGCGCGCGAGGTGGCCCATGCCGATGTCGTGAAAGCGCAACTGCTACAGCAGCAGAAGCAGCGCGATCTGGCGGATGCCGCTGTGATCGCGGAGAGGATGCATCTGGAACTGGCGACGTTGTTGTTCCCAGATCCACGCACGCCTTACAGCTTAGAGGTTCCGAAGGATACAGGCGCACTTGCGGCTTTTGCGGATGTGCAGTCGGCTGCGGCGAGCAGCAATCCTGAGATGAAGAGCGCGCTGGCTGCGATGAAGGCTAGTGATGCCAATGTGCTTGCCGCACGCGCTGCGTATTTGCCCGATATTGGATTGAATGTGACCTACGGAATTGATGCGGCGCAGTTTGCGAAAAATGGACCAGACGGCGCGCGCAATCTGGGCTATTCGGCCAGCGTGACGGTGGATATTCCTGTTTGGGACTGGCTTGCCACGGGTCACAAGGTGAAGCAGAGCGAGATACGTAGAGATGCGGCACGTGTTGCTTTGACAGCGACGCAGCGACAGTTCATTGCGCGGCTCCAGGAGTTTTACAGTGAGGCCAGGACGGCACGCGAGCAGATGCAGTCGCTGGACGACAGCGTGAAAACGGCGGCCGAGAGCCTGCGGCTGACGAAGCTGCGCTACGGCAACGGCGAGGCTACGGTGCTGGAGGTGGTCGATGCCGAGAACTCGATGACGCTGGCTGAGAATGCGCGGGCCGATGGCATGATTCGCAACGAGATTGCAGAGGCCAATTTGAAGACGCTGATGGGAGAACTATAAGCCATGATGAGGGTGACGTCCCCAACGAAGTTCGATGCCGTGCGATGGCGGCTGGCAGCACTGATTGTGCCTGTTTGCGCGGCGGCGCTGATTTGTGGCTGCAACGGGAAAGAGGCCGCTCCAACTGTGGAAGTGAGCGTGGAGGCTGCGCACCCTGAAGTTGGCGCCATCTCAGAGCATATCCAGGCGGATGCTACGCTGGCACCGCTGGCGCAGGCAGCGCTCTCGCCCAAGATCAGCGCGCCGGTGAAGCGGTTCTATGTGCAGCGCGGCGCAAAGGTCAAGGCGGGAGAGTTGCTGGCTGTGCTGGAGAATCGCGATCTGGAAGCTGCGGCGCTGGACAACAAGGGAGCGTACACGGCGGCGCAGGCGGCTTATCAGACAGCGACGAAGGCGCAGGTTCCTGAGGACCTTCAGAAGGCGCAGCTCGATCTGGCGCAGACAAAGGCAACACTCGATCTGAACCAGAGCATCGTGAACAGCAGGAAGCAACTCTTCAGCGAAGGCGCGATTCCGGGGCGCGATCTGGATACGGCGATGGCGACGCTGGTGCAGGCGCAGGCCGCGTATGAAACGGCTAAGAAGCATCTGGAAGGCGTGGAGAGCGTGGGCCACAAGGCGGCACTGGAATCGGCGAAGGGCCAGTTGACCTCGGCGGAAGGAAAGTATCTGGGGGCGGAGGCACAGGTGAGCTACTCGGAGATACGCAGCCCGATCAATGGAGTGGTGACGGACCGCTCACTGTTTGCGGGGGAGACGGCTCCTGCGGGCACGCCGCTGCTGACGGTGATGGACACCTCCGCGCTGCTGGCGAAGGTGCATATTGCGCTTGCGGAGGCACAGCGTCTGCGTGTTGGGTCCCCGGCGACGCTTCAGGTGCCGGGCGTTGATGAGCCCGTTCCGGCGAAGGTTTCGCTGATCAGCCCTGCGCTCGATCCTGGCAGCACGACGGTCGAGGTGTGGCTGCGGGTCGAGAATCCGAAGGGAACCTACAAGGTTGGCACGCCGGTCCATGTCGTGATGGAAGGACGATCGGCGCAGAATGCGCTACTCATCCCTTCGGGCGCGTTGCTGACGGCGCAGGATGGAAGTAAATCGGTGATGGTGGTTGGAGTGGATAGTGTGGCGCACAGCAGGCGCGTGACGGTGGGGCTTGTGGACGACGGCAAAGCGCAGATTGATGCGGGGATTACGGCAAAGGACCTCGTCATCTATAGCGGCAATTACGGGCTGGATGAAGGAACGAAGGTCAAGGTCGTGTCGCCGGGAGATGCAGAGAAGCCGGGTGCGGGACAGAGCGGAGATGACAAGTGATCTCGACCCGAGACAGCGCGGAGCAGAACGAGACGGTACGTAACGGCGAGAGCAGTTTCTGGCTCATGCGTGCCGCGCAGCCAATCTTCTTTTTCGTCATCATCCTGACGCTGGCCGGGGTGTATCTGTCTTCGAAGGTGCCCATTGCGGTTTTTCCGGAGACGAACTTTCCGCGTGTGGTGATTGGCGTGGACAACGGCGTGATGCCGGTGGAGCAGATGGAGGTGACGATCACCAAACCTATCGAGGACGCGGTCAACAGCGTCCCCGGGCTGACGAGCGTCCGCTCGACGACCAGCCGCGGCTCGGCCGAGGTCAGCCTGTTTTTCAACTGGAACGTGGATATGTATCGCACGTTGCAACTTACTGACGCTGCGCTGGCCAAGGTGATGCAGACGCTGCCGGCGACTGCGAAGGTGACGACGAACCGACTGACGTTCGCTACGTTTCCTATCATTGCCTATAGCCTCAGCTCGGACACGCTTTCGCAGACTGCGCTTTGGGAACTGGCGACGTACAGCTTGAAGCCGCCGCTGAATCGCGTTGATGGTGTGAGCACGGTGCTGGTGCAGGGTGGCGCTGTGCCGGAGTTTCATGTGGTGCCGAACCTGGCGCGTTTGCAGTCGGCCGGGGTCACGCTGCTGGATTTGACGAATGCGATTCAGGCTTCCAACATCATCGATTCGCCCGGGCTGTATGAAGCAAACCACCAGTTGATTCTGGGGTTGGTTGGCGCACAGGCACACAGCGCGGAGGAGCTTGCGCATCTGGTCATCAAAACGACAGCTTCAGGTGCGCCGATCCGCGTTGCCGATGTGGCTACGGTTGAGCCGGGAACGATGCCCGTCTATACCGTCGTTACGGCCAACGGTAAGCCGTCGGTGCTGCTGAACATCGCACGTCAACCTTCGAGCAACACCGTTGCCGTGGCGGATGCAGTGGCTGCCGAGGTGGACCGGCTGCGCCGGACGCTGCCGCCCGGAGTGACGCTCACACCCTTCTACGACCAGTCGCAACTGGTGCGCGAGAGCATCAGCAGCGTGCGCGATGCCATTCTGATTGGGCTTCTGCTCGCCTGCATCATCCTGTTTCTCTTCCTGCAGGATTGGACGTCGTCGCTGATTGCCGGACTGGTGATCCCGGTCACGGTTGCGGTGACGATTCTCTTTTTGTGGGCGATCGGCGAGAGCTTCAACCTAATGACGCTCGGCGGTCTGGCGGCAGCGATTGGCCTGGTGATTGACGACGCGATTGTCGTGGTTGAAAACGTGGTGTTGCACCGCGACACGGGTGAGTCGCGCGTGGAAAGCGTGCGCAAGGCGCTTAAGGAGTTGACTGTTCCGCTGCTCGGCTCGACCATCACGCCGGTGGTGGTGTTTCTGCCACTCATCTCCGTGACCGGAGTGACGGGGAGCTTCTTTCGTGCGCTTGCCGTTACGATGACGGCGGCACTGCTTACTTCGTTGCTGCTTGCGCTGACCTGGACTCCTGCGCTCAGTTTGTTTCTCTTGCGCAAGCGGCACACGGTGGAACAACCAGGCGCAGAGGAGGGAAGCGGAGGCCGCGTGCTGGGCCCTGTCCTTCGTGGACATGCGCGATTGCTGGGCTGGTCGCTGGAACACCCGTGGCTGCTGGCCGCTGCGTGCGGCGTGCTTGTCATCGGAACGTTCTTCGCTTATCGCAATCTCGGCTCGGACCTGCTGCCGGAGATGGATGAGGGCGGCTTCGTGCTGGACTACATCATGCCCGCGGGCAGCTCGCTGAGCGAGACTAACCGCGTGCTGGAACACGTGGAGCGCATTCTCCACAGCGTGCCAGAGGTGGATAGTACCTCGCGGCGCACTGGTCTGCAGATGGGGCTTTCGCCTGTTACAGAGGCGAATACGGGCGACTTTACGGTGCGGCTGAAAGACAAGCGTTCGCGCGGGATCGACGAGATTATGGCCGACGTGCGCAGCCAGATCAAGACCACGGAGCCCGAGCTGGATGTGGAGTTCACGCAGGTGTTGCAGGACATGATCAATGACCTGTCGAATGCTCCGCAGCCGATCCAAATCAAAGTTTTTTCCAACGATCAGACACTGCTGAATGAGGAGTGTCCGCGCATTGCCGATGCAATCTCGAAGATCAAAGGGGTTGTTGATGTGGAGAACGGGATCGACAACACGATCAGCGGACCGGCGACGGACTTCCGAGTAGACCCAATCGTAGCTGGTCGTATGGGCTTTACGCCTGCTGAGGTGGCGGAGGACGCGACTGCGATTCTCGATGGACTGACGCCAGCCGACCCGATGATTGTCAACGGCAGACCCTATACGATCCGGATACGGCTGAGTCCGGACACGCGCGGTTCGCTCGATGCGATTCGCAATACGGTCTTCAACAGCAGCACAGGTCACACGGCGACGCTTGGCTCGCTTGCCACGATTGAGCAACTGCCGCCACAGAATGAGATTCTGCGCGAGAACCTTCAGCAGATGGCTGTGGTGACGGGCAGGCTTGAGGGCTCGGACCTGGGCACGGCGATGGTCAACGTTCAGAAGACCGTCGAAGGCATGAACCTGCCTGCTGGCCTGCGCATCGAGTATGGCGGCACTTACGCCGAGCAGCAGCAGTCCTTCCACGAACTGATTCGTGTTCTGCTGCTGGCGCTCGCGCTGGTCTTCGGGGTACTGCTGGCGGAGTTTCGCAACTTCTCCGCGCCGGTGGCCATCCTTACATCTTCTGTTCTGTCGATCGCAGGCGTGGTGTTTGCGCTGCTTGTTACGCAGACGACGTTCAATGTCGCGTCGTTTATGGGGCTGATTATGGTCATCGGCATCGTGGCGAAGAACGGAATTCTGCTGCTGGATGCGGATGAGCGGTTCCGCGCCGAGGGTATCACGCCGCGCGAGGCCATGCTGCACGCTGCGCAGCGGCGGCTGCGGCCCATTGCGATGACCGCGATTGCGGCGGTTTGCGGCATGTTGCCGCTGGCCTTTGCGCTGGGTTCGGGGTCGCAGATGTTGCAGCCGCTGGCGATTGCTGTGATCGGCGGACTCTGCCTGTCGATGCTGCTCAGTCTGGTCGTGACGCCGGTGGTCTACTACCTGATGACGCGCGGCAGGGCTAAGGCGTAGCAGCGAAGCGAGCGGACAAAGAAGTGGCCGGCAATGGGTTAACATTGCCGGCCATCGACGTTTCGTAATTCAGGTTTATTGACGGCCAACGACCAGCACGGTGAAGCTGTCGGGAACAACGGCTGGGCGTGGGCGCGGATTTTCTGGCGTTGCTGCGGGGCGTGGACCGAACTCGGCGGTGACGAGATAGATGCGTCCGGTTGCGGTATCAACTGTCATGGTGCGCGCGCCACGTTCCGTCGCGAGGTTTTGCACTACTTCGAATTTGTCGGAGGCGGTGTTGACGACCGTCAGCGTGCCGTCGCCGTTGGAGCTAAACGCGAGCTGGTGCGTCGGATCGAAACCGGCTGCATCGGGGCCGTCGCCGATGGTTGGGTTTGCCAGCGTTTTTCCAGAGTCAGCATCGGTTACGGCCATCTTCTTGCCGTCGCAGACGGAGAATAGGCGGCGATGTTCGCGATCAATCGCCAGGCCCGAGGGCGATTCGCAATCGGTGAGCGGCCATGTTGCGGTCAGCTTCAGGGTCTTTGCATCCAGCCGCGCGATGGAGTTTTTCGATTCAATATTGTCGAAGACGATTCCTTTGCCGTCGGCCACGGGGAACTCGGGTTTGCCGGGAAGCGCGATGGTGGCGACGACCTTCAGCGATTTTGTATCGATGACCGTGACGTTGCTGCTGCGTCCATTGAAGGCCCAGACGGTCTTGGTGACAGGTTCGAAGGCTATGCCATCCGGATTGGTCCCGGCAGGAATGGTGGCGACGGTTTTGAAGGTACGGCGGTCGAAGACAACGACGGCGTTGGCGCGACCGTCGCTGATGTAGCCGTACTTGCCTTCGTCATCGAGTGCGACGCCATGCGTGCCCTTGAGGTCGGTGATGGCGGCGATTGCTTTGCCGGTCTGTGTGTCCACGATGTCAACGCGGGGGCCGTGATCGATGTAGAGCAGGTGCGCGCCGGGATCGGCGGTGATGTAGTCCCATCCGCCTTCGCCGCCGATCTTCCAACGTGCTTCTACTTTGTAGGGGCCGCTCTGCGCGGCTGCGGTGCAGGCGACGGCGAACGGTGCGAAACAGCAGATCGCTATGCCAATGCGTTTTAAAACAGCGGTAAGGCTCATGGTCTCTCCTTGCGTGGTGTGAGGTTTGTACATGAAGCGTGACTGTGGGGAAGTTCGGATCGTTGTCCTCAGGATAGTGTGCTTTGCGAAGGCTGAAGAAATGCTGAAAGCGGCGGGCTAGACCGGAATCGTGACCCGATGGATAGCCTGCGGCAGTTGAATGGTGACGGTCGTGCCGGTGCCGGGCCTGCTCTCGATGGTAATGCTGCCGCCGGCCTGTTCTGCGATTGCTTTGCAGATGGCGAGACCCAGTCCTGCTCCGCCGCTGGCGCGGGAACGCGATGGGTCGCCGCGGTAGAAGCGGTCGAAGACGTGCGGCAGGTTCTCGGCGGGAATACCTTGTCCGTGGTCCTGAACGATGCACTGGAGTATTTGATCGTCCGTCGATCTGACGCTGATCGTGACCGTCGAGCCGGGCGCGCTGTACTGGATTGCGTTCAGCAGCACGTTGGTCGAGAGTGTCTGCCAGAGGTCGGGCGCGATGGCCGCGGTCAGTGTGGACGGCCCCGAGGTCTCGATGGAAACCTCGTGCCTCCGGGCGATGGGACGAAGCTGTTCGGCTGCTGCGCGGATGCCATCGAGCAGAGCGGTAGTTTGCGGGGGCGCGTCGGCGCTGCTCTCGGGTCGGGCGGCTTCGATACGTGCCAGCGCCAGCATTCTACCGACAAGCTCTTCCATGCGGGTACAGTCTGCTTCGGAGCGCAGGAGGCCTTCGCGGTACTCGGCTTCGGTGCGCGACTTCATGCTGAGCAGTTGGAGCGATGACTTGATGACGGCGACGGCGGTTTTGAGTTCGTGCGCGGCGTCGCCCAAAAACTGCCGCTGCTGCGTGAAGGAGATGTCCAGGCGATGGACGACGCCTTCGATTGCGCTTGCAAGCGGTCGTAGCTCCTTGATGCGGAGAGCTGACGCGGGCGGGGCGAAGTTCCACTCCGGCGCGGAGATGCGTCCTGCTTCGTGGGCCAGTTCGCCCAGCGGCTGAATGCTGCGGCGCACCAGCAAGGAGACGAGCCACGCCGTCAGGATGAGAAGCGCCAGGTTGGTCAGGGCGAAGAAGCGCAAGGCGCCGTAGATGGCCTCCCACACGCGGCCTGTGGGCGCGGCGTAGAGGATGGAGAGCGTGTGACGCACGTTGTCGGTTGCGGGGTCGATGGTGCGCACGGCGTGAAAACGGATGCCGCGATAGCGATGTCCGTCGATGGAGATCATGAAGTGGCCGTCGGGGCCGTTGCCAGAGAGAGCAGAGATGTCCTTCAGGTTGGCGGACGAGCCGAGTACTTTGCCGTCGGTGTCGCGCACGAGGAAGACATCGTTGCGCGGAATGTGCAGGTCTTTGACGTCGAGGAGCACGTTATCCCCGGCATCGTCAGCGTCCTGCACGGCTCCGTAGAGCGAGTCGGCGCGGCCCTGAAGCGCGATGTCGAAGGAGCGGAACTGCGCATGGCGCTCGTAGAGATAGCCAAAGACGGTGACGCAGATGGCCATGGCGAGCTGCACGCAGACGACTGCTGCGCCGATTCGGCGTTCGATGGAGTGCGGTCTCATGGCTCCATCGCCATCTCTTCAGGCGAGAGCCGGTAGCCGCGTCCCCGGTATGTCTGGATGTAACTGGCGCCGGTATTGGCTTCGAGCTTCTTGCGCAGGTTGGAGATGTGCGCCTCGATGACGTTGGAGTGGCGCTCCCAGTTAAAGTCGTAGAGGTGCTCGAGCAGCTCGCGCTTGGAGACGACGGCGTGCGGTTTGTGCAGGAGATATTCGAGAATGCGGTACTCGGTGGGGGAGACGTCGAGCAGCGTTCCTTGCCTGCTGACGGTCTTGGTCATGGTATCGACTTCGAGATCGCGCAGTTTGACGGTAGGCGTGGCGACTCCTTTGCCGCGGCGGATCAGCGCCTTGACACGCGCGAGCAGTTCGCCCAGGTCGAAGGGCTTGCTCAGGTAGTCGTCCGCGCCGAGGTTGAGGAGGTTGATGATGGACTGGCTTTCGTCTTTTGCGGTCAGGATCAAGACCGGCGTGTGGTCGCGGCGCGCACGGATCCACTTCAATACGCTGGCGCCGTCTGCTCCCGGCAGCATCAGGTCAAGAAGAACCAGGTCGTAGTGACCGAATCCTGCGAGGTGTTTTCCAGTTTCGCCATCGTGCGCCAGATCAGTGGCGATGCCATTTTCGCGCAGCGCAGCGGCGATGTTTTCCGCCAACCGCTTCTCGTCTTCAACAATCAGGACCCGCATAGGTGTCGGTACACGCAAGGCGTGCGCTTCGAGGATACGCCACTCTCAGGATGGCATGGCAGGCTTAAACGAATCTTAACGCCGGATAGACGTCAGGATTTGCGGTATGGATTGGCGCCGAAAGTGGGAGAAATACGGGTCTCTCCACCATGGTGGCAAAAGGCACCGTCTTCGATAAAGATGACGTGGTGGCGGGTGGAGCTACTTTTTGAGGCACTTTGCCATGATGGCGTTGTGCAGGCGCTCGCGCAGCTCGGGCGAGACTTCGTAGAGTTCCTGGCCCTTGTAGATCTCAATGGTCTGGTGCGTGGTGTTGAGGACGACCCTGCAATGCTCGCACCCTGCTGTATGGCTGCGAACCTCGGCGCGGAGTTCCTCGCTCAGTTGGCCGTCGAGATAGTCGCCGAGTTGGCTCAGCAGATCAGTGCAGTTCATGCGGATTGGCCCTCCTTCTTCTGCCTGAAGTACCGGCTCAGCCGCTCGCGCAACTGAAGGCGCGCACGAAGCAACCTCGATTTGACCGCCGGCACGCTCAAGCCCAGAGCCTCCGCTGTCTCTTCGGTCGAGAGATTCTCGATGTCGCGCAGCGTAAAGACTGTGCGAAAGCCCGGCGGCAGCCCCTGGATTGTTTTGCGGAGAATATCTCCCATCTCGGACTGGTTGTAAAGCTGCTCAGGATTAGGACGCCACTCGGCGAAGTCGCGCGGGATGGAGCCTTCTTCGGTCTGAACATCTTCGTCCATGCTGACAGTCTTGGAGGTCTTGCGCTTGCGCAAGCGCATGAGGCTCTCGTTGACCGCGATGCGGACCAGCCAGGTCGAGAACTTCGAGTTGCCCTGGAACTGGTCCAGCTTCTCGTAAGCCTTGAGGAAAGCGTCCTGCGTAATGTCTTCAGCGTCTTCACGGTTCTGCGTTATATGGAGCGCCACACGAAAGATCTGGCGTTCGTACTGCCGGACGAGCTGCTCGAAGGCGGCTGTGTCCCCGTCCTTGGCGCGGGCTACAAGCGCCACGTCAGGGTGTATCTCTTCCGTTCCTGGGGATTGGATGGCGGGCATGGGCAAAAAGGTGCGAAAACCGGGCTGAAATTCTATGGCTGAGGCCACGAAGATCTGCGCGTAGGTTCATCATAAATGCCGATGGGCCGAAGAGCAAAAATCGAGATTGCTGTCGTATCTGCCGTGGTTCTTTTTCATTTGTGTTTGCCGCGGCTTGAGCGGTACGTCTTACAGTGAAAGGAAGTGACTTAATAGGAGTGTGGTGCGGTTGAGCAGTTGGAGGAAGGTGAAGACAGTCGTCGCGGCGGGAGCCCTGCTGGCAGGGATGGTTCCGTTGGCTTCAGGTGCGGTTGGTGCCACGCAGAAGAAGAAGCACACGACGGCTGTAGCCCAAAAGCACACAGCCAAAGGAACGTCGAAGAGCGGTTCCGCAGAAGGTAAAGCCAAAAGCCGCGGCAATGCTACTTCACACACAAAGGAACGCAGCAAGAAAGCGAGCGGCGTCGCCACGCACACCAGGCGCGCGCGGACACGCTCCAGACGACCGACGGCGCAGACCATTCATCTGACCAGTGCATTTCATGCAACGGAGCAGTTGCGTCCCATGGCGCAGCAGCTTGCGGCTACGCGCTCTGCCGCCGCCTATGCGGGGATTGAGAGCTACGCGCGGCAGCATCCCGGCGAGGCGGCTTCGGCGGCGTACCTGGCGATTGGCCATGCGTATATGCTCGACCACAAATACGCGGATGCTGCGGCCAGCTTTCACCGCGCCGCCGCGAGTGGCACCGCGCTCGATGACTACGCGGACTATCTGGGCGCGCAGGCGCTGCTTCAGGCCGGGCGCGGCACGGAGGCGTATGCGCTGCTCGACCACTTTGCAGATCGGCACCCGGACAGTATCTTTAACGCCAACGCGCCGGTTCTGCTGGCGAATGCGTACATCCAGCAGAATAATCCGCAGGCTGCCATCAAGCTGCTGGAGTCGCTCTCGGGCACGCAGATTGCCGCGGACAACGACTTCCGCTATGCGCTGGGCCGCGCGTATCAGACGGCCGGCGATAACGCTCACGCCGCTCCCATCTTTCGCAGCCTCTACGTGACGCAGCCGCTGAGCCTTGAGGCTTCGCAGGCGCGCACGCAGTTGGACGCGATGCACGCTCCACTGACCGCAGCCGAGCGTAAGTCGCACGCCGACCAGCTCTTCAACGCGAAACGCTATGCCGAGGCGGGCGCGGAGTATCACGCGATTGCACGCGACGGCGCGGGCCTGAGCACGGCTGACCGGGACACGCTTCAGATTTACGCGGCCGTTTGCGATCTAAAGCTGAAGCGGATCAGCGAGAGGCAGGTCAAGCGCCTGCCTGAGACGACCGGTGACAGTGCCGCGCTGAAGCAGTACATGCTGGCCGAGCTTGCGCGCAACAGCGATGACGAGTCGGGCCACGACGCGATTCTCGCTCGGATGGTGCAGCAGTTTCCGCATAGCCGGTGGCTCGAAGAGGCGCTGTACTCGAGCGGCAACATGTATCTGCTCAAGCAGGACGCACAGCGGGCTATCGCCAACTACGCTCAACTGGTCAAGCTGTTTCCTGCGAGCGTCTATGCTCCTACAGCGCACTGGCGCACGGCGTGGCTGAACTACCGTCTGCGCAACTACGCTGAGGCAGCGCGTCTGATGGACGAGCAAGTGACGCAGTATCCCGCGAGTCTTGAAGCTCCGACCGCGCTTTACTGGCGCGGACGTATCTACGAGGACGAAGAGCACAATTATGGTCAGGCGGCGAATTACTACCGCGCCCTGACGTCCAACTATGCCAACTATTACTACGCGGACCTGGCGCGGGAGCGGCTGCGTGTGATTGGGTCGCATGCTGCTGCGGATGCACCGGCCGCCGCTCTCAAGTCCGTGCCGCCGCGTCAGGTTCCGACGCTGACCGGCGAGCTGCCGGAGAATGAACCGCACCTGATCAAGGCGCGGCTGCTCGCCAATGCGGCGCTGAACGAGTACATCGGCCCGGAGATTCAGGCCTCGCCTACGTCATCGGAGTGGGGGGCGCTGGCGCAGGCGGAGATCTACGCCTCCTATGGCGAGTACACGCGCTCGCTGCAATCGATGAAGCACAGCGCGCTCTCGTTTTTTGCTCTGCCGGTCAGTCAGGTGCCGATGGTGTATTGGAAGCTGCTCTTCCCGCAGCCCTACTGGGTGGGGATTGTGTCCAATGCGAAGAAGAACGGGCTTGACCCGTATCTGGTAGCTTCGCTGATTCGGCAGGAGACGGAGTTTAATGCAGTCGCTGTGAGCCGGGCCAACGCCTATGGGCTGATGCAGCTTCTGCCTTCGGTTGGCCGGTCGCTGGCCAGGAAAGAGAAGATTCGCGGGTTTCGCACGAGCAGCCTGCTCGATCCCTCGATCAACCTTGAGCTGGGAACCGTTAATTTGAAGGCAGTGCTCGACCGCTTCGGCGGCCAGCTTGAGTATGCGCTGGCTGCTTATAACGCCGGCGACACGCCCGTCCATCGCTGGATGGCAGCAGGGAATTACAAGGACATCCACGAGTTTGTCGAATCGATTCCGTATTCGGAGACGCGCGAATACGTGCAAGCTATTCTGCGGAATCGCGAGATGTACAGGGTGCTCTATCCGGAACGATAGAGGCGTTTCCCGAAAATTTTGCGGAGGAATCAACTCCGCGTCCGGTTATCGAAATCGAGGATTGACATCGTTCAAAAAAGGATTATTGTTGCACCATAACTGGTGCATCCCGAATGCGCCGGATTTCAGGGAAGGAGCCTATCCGCAGCTTTCGAGTGGGGCGTTGGCCAGAGCCAGCCTGAGTCGTGAACGCGAGACAACCTGCAACACACGAGGCCGTCATGGTAGCGGAGTTGAACTTTCTTGAGGTCTGGATCCCGGAGCAGATGCAGCCGGGCACGTTGTTCATGCTCGATCAGTCCGGCGAACTGGGGAAGGCGGAGAATCCGTTCTGGGCCGTGCTTGCTTGTCCATCGTGCGGGTGTCTCGGACTGATTACGCGGCAGCAGTGCGCGGGGCTTGAGGCGATGATCTGCGGTTCTGAGCAATGTTCGGCGGAGTACTTTCTTGAGGGAGAGGCGATTCGCTATCGGGCGGCGAATTGAATTGGGTTGAAGTCTGGCTTGGCTAGAAGCGGTTCGCACTTTCGCGCGAATGCTCTACCTTAGCGACGATGAAGCTGTCGCGAAGATGGGGCCCCCAGAACCTTGGCTTCGACTACGATGTGTGGATGAATTTTCAACAGATACTGGCTTGGCTGAAGTTCTGGAAGACGGGTGAGGCCGATTCAGAGGATATGCTGCACTCAATTGTGCTCTTGTTGCGGGAGGCGCGCACATTTAGCGAGAGGGAGTTGCAGATAGCGGGAGAGAAGGGTTGGGGGAAACGGTTTGACGGTACAGAAGACCCGATGTACTTCGTATCCAAATCGGAAGTTCTTACCGTATTAAAAGCGGGAAAGTACGTTGTGCAACTCGTTCAGGTGAAGGAGCCCTACTCCGATGATTTGGAGGCTAGTGCTCGAAACTTAACTCGTCAGGAACAAAAGAAGGCTTGGTTTGAACATCGGGCGTGGTCGTCGATTGATCTTTGGAACGGGGCGATGTCGAGCAGCAGAGATCTTCCGAAGAAGGAGGCTTATGCGGTGCTTGCGCGGTTTGCGCTTCAGCTTGGGGACGCGAACTGTAGTGCGATTTACTTCCCGAAGGAGGGTTGGATGATGCCAAACGATGGAACGGCAGAGGACGGACTTCGGCGCCTGATTGATGCGTTTCCGCTCAAATAGGGAGGTGTGCTTCGATGAGCGAAATGCGGGGATCTCTCCACAGCGCGGTTCACGATGAGACTGTGATTCGCTTCGGTCGAGATGACGAGATTTGCAGTTAGTCGAGGAAGCGTCTGGTGATGCCTTCGTAGGCGTCGATGCGGCGGTCGCGGAGGAAGGGCCAGTGTTGGCGGGTGACTTCGACGAGTTTGAGGTCGAGGTCGGCGTAGAGGATTTCTTCCTGATCGTGGCTGGCTTTGGCGAGGATGCGGCCGAAGGGGTCGGCGATGAAGCTGCCGCCCCAGAATTCGATGCCGGACTGTGGGGTGTGGTCGCCGGGGCCGCGTAGCTCGACGCCGTTGTGGAGGACATCGCCGTGCTCGTGGCCTACGCGGTTGACGGCGCAGACGAAGACTCCGTTGGCGATAGCGTGGGCGCGCTGGGCGGTCTGCCAGGCTTCGTACTGGGCGATGCCGAACTCGGATTTTTCGGAGGGATGCCAGCCGATGGCGGTGGGGAAGAAGAGGACTTCGGCTCCGCGCAGGGCGGTGAGGCGGGCACCTTCGGGGTACCACTGGTCCCAGCAGACTAAGGTTCCAATCTTCCCGGCTGAGGTCTGGGTGGCCTTGAAGCCGAGGTCGCCAGGGGTGAAGTAGAACTTCTCGTAGTAGAGGGGGTCGTCGGGGATGTGCATCTTGCGGTAGATGTCCGCGATGCTGCCGTCGCGTTCTAGGGTGACGGCGGTGTTGTGATAGACGCCTGGGGCGCGTCGCTCGAAGAGGCTGGCGACGAGGACGACGTTTTCCTCGCGGGCGACGGCGCTGAGGCGCTCGGTTGAGGGGCCGGGGATGGGCTCGGCGAGGTCGAAGAGGGCGTGGTCTTCGCGCTGGCAGAAGTACTGGGCGCGGAAGAGCTCGGGTAGGCAGATGAGGGTGGCTCCGGCACGGGCGGCCTCGCGGACGCGAGCGGCGGCCTTGTCGAGGTTTGCGGCGGTGTCCGGGGCGCAGGACATCTGGATAAGTGCGACGCGCTGGCTGGTGGGCTGGGTCATAGGGATTCGTCACTCATTTTATAGGCTGGCGTGAGGTTTCCTGATTGGCGGAGCCCGAGGTGCAGGAGAATTCTTTGATTTTTGCGGGATTGAAGGAAGAATCCTCCTTTTTTCAGCCGGGAATATCTGATACGTTTGAAATAGCCAGAGAACCCATGATGCTTCTCAGGCCCTCTATCCCCCAGCATTTCATCCCAGTCTCTGCCGTCGCGGCAGACGTGCATTCATGCAGAAGGAGCGGTACATTGAGCGAATTTCGTGAGTTTCTGGAACTTTCGTATGGCGAACTTGAGGACCTGAATCTACAGGCGAAGGAGCAGCGCAGGAGGCGCGTACCTGCCGATGTGATTCAGGAAGAACGGTTGAAGTATCTGACGGACGAGAAGCGGATCAAGGCCGTGACGGTGCTGTTCAGCGACCTCGAAGGCCGCCTGCACATGCTCGACTACGACAAGAAGTTTCTGGTGAAGAGCTACGACAACCTGACGTTCGATGGCTCGTCGATCCGCGGCTTTACCGCCCAGCGCGAGAGCGACCTTCGTCTCGGCATCGACTGGAGCGCGTTTTACTGGGCGCCCGCTGATGTTTTCGGCGCGGGCAAGGTGCTCGTATTCGGCGAGGTGATCGACAAACAGGGCGGCACATATAGCGCGGACATTCGCGGTGTGCTCAAGAAGTACTCGCAGGAGCTGTTTGACAAGCATGGCTATACGCTCAATGCCGCGAATGAGATTGAAGGCTTCCTGTTTGAGGGCACCGACGCGGAGCGCACATTCCACGAGACGGGCAAGTTCGAGTATGTGAACAAGGGTGGCTACTACCATTCGCTGCCGGGCGACCCGCTGCGCGAGTTCATTGACACCACCGCAGAGGTGCAGCGCGCGATGGGCTTCGAGAACGAGAAGGACCACCCCGAGGTCGCGCCTTCGCAGTTCGAGATCAACTACAGCTACGGCGAGGTGGTTGCGGCCGCCGACCAGATCCAGCTCTACAAGCTGATCTGCCGCCA
Source organism: Edaphobacter sp. (assembly GCF_035763405.1). Taxonomy (NCBI): domain Bacteria; kingdom Pseudomonadati; phylum Acidobacteriota; class Terriglobia; order Terriglobales; family Acidobacteriaceae; genus Edaphobacter; species Edaphobacter sp. Next base: position 3,992 of record NZ_DASUBE010000007.1, on the reverse strand, counting down.
GGTAGCGACGCAGATGGGCATGACGGCGAGCTTCCTGCCGAAACCGGTGGTCGGCGTCAACGGCAGCGGTATGCACACGAACATCTCGATCTCGAAGGGCGGCAAGAACCTGTTCTGGGATCCGAAGGGCGAGGAGAAGATCTCGAAGATGGCGTGGCAGTTTGTGGACCGCATTCTGACGCACGGCAACGACATCTGCCTGCTGCTGAACCCGAGCGTGAATGCATATCGCCGACTCGACCCGCACTTCGAGGCGCCGAACCAGATCAAGGCTTCGGCGGTGGATCGCGGCTCAATGATCCGCATTCCTATCGGCAACGAGAAGTCATCGCGTGTCGAGGTGCGGTCAGTGGCTCCGGACGCGAACCCGTATATGGTACTGTACTCGGTCTTCAGAAGCGGACTGGACGGCGACACGGCGAAGATCAAGAACCTGCGTCAGGCGGAGCGGTATTTGCCGGACAACATATACACGGCGCTCGAGAACTTCCGCGGCGCGGCGTGGGCGACCAAGCTGCTGGGCGAGGATGTGAAGGGACGCTACGCCGACCTGAAGCAGGCTTCGGCGGACCGCTGCCCGCGCCTGCTGGGCACGATCGTCAAGCCGTCGGAGGTGCAGTTCCACCACGATGTTTACAACCAGTTGCTCTGGAACCAGTTCTAAGGCTTTGGGACAAACCGGATTTACGGCAAGGGCTGGCGAGCTTCGCCGGCCTTTGTTTTTGGTCTCCATCACGAACGGGCGTGTTAGAGTATTAGCGTTATGAAAGCTCGGCGATGGCTATCTTCGATAGCGTCTGTAGCTGGATTGCTTCTGTGTGGGTGCGGAGCTGGGACTGCGCCGAACGCCGCCAGTCCCCTGGCGGGAAACTGGCTCATTGTGGGGCCGATGCCAACAGATCAGGCGAGTATAACCCCTGGTCAGACGAATACAACCCCTGGACTCAGGCTTGCGATGACATTTGATGTTAACGGCAAGAACATCGTCGCAGGAGGTTTTGGCAGCAATTTCTGCGACAACGTCGCATCTTCGTTCGAGTTTGGGAGCGTGGTGACGGGCACTGTCGCCGCTGATGGCAGCTTTACCCTGACGGGTTCAGCGAACGAACCCTTTCCGGCAGTGACGATTAAAGGGACAGTCCCTCAGGCAAGCGGAGAATCCTGGCCAGGCAGCTATGCGGTGTCGCTGACGTCACCTCATGCTCCGCAGTGCGATGCAAACGTGTCGGGTACCTTCACGGCGACATCTTTCCCACTCGTCAACGGAGTCTATGTTGGGACAGGAAGCAATGAGACGCTTTCCAACGGCGTATTGGTAAGCACGCCTGTGACGTTTCAGGTGACTCTCCAGCAGGGCGGGAAGTTGACCAATCCAGTGAACGGAGTGACTTCACCGGTATATAGCAATTCGGTGCTCACAGGCAGTGTTCGTGTTCAGGGCTCTCCTTGCTTCACCTCCGGTGTGACGGGTTCGACCCCCGTGAGCGGGGTGGAGGGTAACAAGGTGGACGCCAGGTTCACGATGAATGACGGCTCTACACTGACGATTCTGGGGTCGTTGACCGATGCCACCGAGACACGCATCATTACGAACATTGCGATCGTCGCTGGCGGGCAATGCGGCACTTTTCCGCCCATTTATCAATTACCTGAGTTAGATCGCCAGAGTTAGCGTGGCCTGAGCCTCCGTCTCGTTGACAAGCCGGTGGAGCTGCTGCATCCTTCTGCTGTTGCTTGATGGAGGTTCTCTTGGATACGGAACAGTCTGCCAGATCGCTTGCTCCTGCCGGTGTGCTGGGCGTTTGTCTGATGCTTGGATTGATCGTCGGCGGATGGCTGCTGGGATCGCAGATTAAGGCGACTCGGCTGGCGGACCGTTATGTGACCGTGAAGGGGCTCGTCGAGCGAACGGTGAAGGCGGATACGGCGATCTGGCCGGTGACGTTCAAGGAGGCGGGCAATGATCTGCCTGCTGTGTTTGCCAAGAGCGAGGCGGACAAGAATGCGGTACTGAAGTTTTTCTCCGGACAGGGTATTGCGCCTGATGAGATTACGGTGGGGCAGATTCAGGTGACAGATAAGCTGGCCAACGAGTATGGCGGAGCGAACAACAATGGCCCGCGCTACATTGTGCAGCAGACCGTGACAGTGAACTCGAAGAACGTGGACAAGATTGCCAAGGCAGGCCAGCAGACAGCGGAGCTGGTGCAGGCGGGGATTGTGGTGGGCGGCGGATATGGGCAGGGGATTCGGTATGTGTTCAATGGTCTGAATGCGTTGAAGCCGGACATGATTACGGAGGCGACGAAGAATGCGCGCGCTTCGGCGGAGCGGTTCGCGGCGGATTCGGGCAGCGAGGTGGGTGGGATCCGTTCGGCGAACCAGGGCGTGTTTTCGATCTCGTCTGCGGATGCAGGCAGCGCGGCTGGCGACGGCGACGGCGGCGGCAGCGCAGACGCGAGCATGATGAAGAAGGTGCGAGTGGTGGCGACGGTGGACTACTACCTCGTTCGATAAGCGAACCGCGTTGCAACCTGTGTTCGACGGATGATAGCCTTCGGGTACATCTCTAGCGGAGCCAAAACCTCATGCAGACAAGCTACAACGGTATCGCCGTCCCGGCGGATGGCGCGGCAATTCAGTATGTCAACGGCAAATACGCGGTGCCGGATAACCCGATTATCCCTTTTATCGAAGGCGACGGCACGGGCCGCGACATCTGGAAGGCTTCGCAGCGCGTGTTCGATGCAGCGGTCGAGAAAGCCTACGGCGGCAAGCGCAAGGTGAAGTGGTTTGAGGTGCTGGCCGGCGAGAAGGCGTATCGCCAGACGCAGAACTGGCTGCCTGAGGACACGGTGAAGGCGACCGTGGATTTTCGCGTGTCGATCAAGGGACCGCTGACGACGCCGGTGGGCGGCGGGATTCGATCGCTGAATGTGGCGCTGCGGCAGTTGATGGACCTGTATCAATGCGTGCGCCCGGTGAAGTACTACCAGGGTGTGCCCAGCCCGGTGAAGCATCCGGAGAAGCTGGATGTGGTGATCTTCCGCGAGAATACGGAGGACATTTATGCCGGCATCGAGTTCCGCGAAGGGACGCCTGAGGCGGCGAAGTTCATCTCGTTTGTGAACGACGAGATGCTGAAGGGCGGCAAGAAAAAGGTGCGGCTCGATTCAGGTGTGGGCGTGAAGCCGATCTCGATTACCGGGTCGAAGCGGCTGGTGCGGGCTGCGATCAAGTACGCGCTGGATAACGGGCGCAAGACGGTGACGCTGGTGCATAAGGGCAACATTCAGAAGTTCACCGAAGGCGCGTTCCGCGAGTGGGGATATGAGGTTGCCACACAGGAGTTCCGCGACCAGACAGTGACGGAGCGTGAGAGCTGGATTCTGGGCAATCTGGAAGCGAATCCGAAGTTGACTCCAGAGGAGAATGCCGCGCTGATTGAGCCGGGAATCGAGTTTGCGCCGAAGGAGTTTGGCGATGGCATTATTGCCGAGGTGAAGAGCGTGATTGCCGCGATTGGCGCTTCGCACGGTGGCGGCAAATGGAAGCAGAAGATCCTTGTGAACGACCGGATTGCAGACTCGATCTTTCAGCAGATTATTCTGCGGCCCGACGACTACAGCGTACTGGCCACGACGAATTTGAATGGCGATTATATCTCTGACGCCGCGGCGGCACAGGTTGGCGGGCTGGGGATTGCTCCCGGTGCGAACATCGGCGATGGTTACGCCGTGTTCGAGGCGACGCATGGTACAGCGCCGAAGTATGCGGACAAGGATGTCATCAATCCGGGGTCGGTGATGTTGAGTGGTGTGATGCTATTCGACTTTCTGGGTTGGACGGAGGCGGCGCGGCTGATCGAGTCGTCGATGGAGAAGACCATTGCACAGAAGTTTGTGACCTACGACTTCGAGCGCGGGATGCAGGGCGCGACCAAGGCGAAGACGAGCGAGTTTGCTACACGCATGATTGAGAACATGGGGTAG